>DOTL01000018.1 GCA_003521145.1 Streptococcus sp.
ACTACAGTTGACAAAGAGCCTTATTCTCATGTTTTCTCTTACGACAAACAAAAAAACAAGACCTAAGTCTCGTTTTTTGTTTGTCTTATTTTGTACCGACACTGATACGATTAAGTGCTCGACGTAGAGCAATCTGAGCACGTTCAACTTCATCAATACGGTCAGATTTGTTTGCTTCTTCCAAGTCACGTTCGGCACGTTGCTTGGCACGTTCGGCACGTGAAAGGTCAATGTCGCGTTCACGTTCTGCTGAATCGGCAACGATAGTAATAAAATCATCTTTAACTTCGATGATACCACCGTTTACGGCAATCCAATCGACGTGACTCTCGTCATCCACACGACGAACCTTGAGTTTATCCACTTCAAGTGGCGCAATCAAGTTAATATGGCCTGGCAAGATACCAATTTGACCATCTTTAGTAACCGCGTGGATAAAGCTGGCATGGTGGTCGTATTTGAGACCATCCGGAGTTACCACTTGTACGGTCATTTGTGCCATATCTTCACCTCATTAGTAGCCCATAGCTTTAGATTTAGCAACTACATCCTCAATTGGACCTACGCTACGGAAGGCATCTTCTGGAAGATTGTCATATTCACCTTCAAGGATTTCTTTAAAGCTACGAACGGTTTCAGCAACTGGAACATAAGAACCTGGTTGACCTGTAAACTGTTCAGCAACGTTAAAGTTTTGTGACAAGAAGAATTGAATACGACGAGCACGTCCAACCAATGTTTTTTCTTCGTCTGACAATTCATCCATACCAAGGATAGCGATAATATCTTGCAATTCACGGTAACGTTGAAGCACACGTTGAACTTCAGTCGCAACAGCATAGTGTTCTTCACCAACAATTTCAGGTGAAAGGGCACGTGAGCTTGATGCCAATGGGTCAACGGCTGGGTAAATACCCATTTGTGTCAACTTACGTTCAAGGTTGGTTGTTGAATCCAAGTGAGCAAATGCTGTGGCTGGCGCTGGGTCAGTATAGTCATCGGCTGGAACGTAGATGGCTTGGATAGATGTAACAGAACCTTTTTTGGTTGATGTGATACGTTCTTGCAATTGACCCATTTCAGTAGCAAGTGTAGGTTGGTAACCAACGGCTGATGGCATACGACCAAGAAGGGCAGAAACCTCAGAACCCGCTTGAGTGAAACGGAAGATGTTATCAATGAATAGAAGCACGTCTTGACCTTCGACATCACGGAAATATTCCGCAATTGTCAAACCAGTAAGGGCAACACGCATACGTGCTCCAGGTGGTTCGTTCATTTGACCGAAGACCATGGCTGTTTTCTCAATAACGCCAGATTCTTTCATTTCCCAGTAAAGGTCATTACCTTCACGTGTACGTTCACCAACACCTGTAAACACGGAAATACCACCGTGCTCTTGGGCAATGTTGTGAATTAACTCTTGAATAAGAACGGTTTTACCAACACCGGCACCACCGAAGAGTCCGACCTTACCACCTTTAAGGTAAGGGGCAAGCAAGTCGATAACTTTAATCCCTGTTTCAAGGATTTCAGTAGATGTTGACAATTCATCGAAAGTTGGTGCTTTTTTGTGAATTGATTCACGCTCTGCATCGTCTGCAAAAGGTGCTTCCAAGTCAATGGTATCACCAAGAACGTTAAAGACACGTCCAAGGGTATCTTTACCAACAGGAACGCTGATTGGACGACCAGTGTCCAGAACTTCTAGTCCACGAGTCAATCCATCGGTAGATTCCATGGCGATGGTACGAACCACACCTTCTCCAAGTTCAAGAGCTACTTCGAGCACGATACGTTTAGACTTTTGTTCCTCAGTATAAACGACCAATGCATTGTTAATCTCAGGAAGTTCATCCCCAGCTGCAAACGCTACGTCTACAACAGGACCAACAACCTGAGCAATTTTGCCTGAGCTCATTGTTTTCTCCTTATGATAGTTTTCTGGATGACAATCATCCTTTTTTCATGTGTGTCTAATAAAGACAAATCTCTAGCTATTCAAGTGCACTTGCACCAACAACAATTTCAGTAATTTCCTGAGTGATGGCAGCTTGACGCGCACGGTTATATTGGATTGTCAAATCGTTAATCATATTCTTAGCATTATCAGTGGCTGTCTGCATTGCAGTCATACCAGCTGCGTGTTCAGCTGTTTTGGCGTCTACGATAGCACCGTAGATAAGACTCTCCGCATATTGTGGTAAGAGTTGATCCAAAATAGTGTCACGATCTGGTTCCAATTCAAACTTGGTCAACACATGACCTTCTGATTCATTGGGATCCAAATCAGCGATAGGAAGCATTTGCTCAACACGAACCTCACTAGACAAACTGTTGACATGGTGGTTGTAGCACACATAAAGTTCATCAAAGAGTTTATTTTGATACATTCCTACTGCTCTAGAAATGATTTTTCCGACCTGTTCAAAACTAGGTTGATCTTCAAGGCCACGAAGTTCAAAAGCAACATTCATGTTACGAGCCTTTAAGAAATCCGAACCTGTTCCACCAATAGAAATGATAGCATATTCATCTTCAGAATCATGGTCACGTTTAATCATGTCCAACACAGCTTTAAGAATTGTTGAGTTATAACCTCCAACAAGTCCTTTATCTGAAGTAATGACAATGTAACCTGTCTTACGAACTGGGCGTGCATCCAACATTGGATTTGACGAACCATTAATTAATTCTGAATGTAGAAGATCTGTTGTGATCTGTCTAATTTTTGAGGCATAGATTTGGAAATTTTTAGCAGCTTGCTCAGAACGTGTCAATTTTGAGGCAGAAACCATTTGCATGGCTCCTGTGATCTGACTCGTTTTCTCTGTTGAAGCAATTTTTGCTTGGATTTCTCTTAGAGAGCCTACCATATGCTGTCCTCCCTATTTCTATTTGTATTCTGATTGATCTTTGAAAGCTTGGATAGCTTCATTAAGTACAGATTCCTCAGGAAGATCCTTAGTTGTACGAATAGTTTCAAAGATATCCTCATGGTGACTATCAAAGTAGTCATAGAGTGCTTCTTCAAAATCCAAGATTTGATCAACCGGAACACTATCCAAGAAACCGTGTGTCAAAGCATAAAGGATAACAACCTGTTTCTCAACTGGAAGTGGTTTATGAAGTGGTTGTTTCAAAACTTCGATTGTACGACGACCACGGTTCAATTTCGCTTGAGTCGCAGCATCCAAATCTGAACCAAATTGCGTAAAGGCTTCAAGTTCACGATATGAAGCCAAGTCAAGACGAAGTGTACCAGCGACCTTCTTCATCGCTTTAATTTGCGCTGATCCACCTACACGTGATACGGAAGAACCCGCATCAATGGCTGGACGAATACCTGAGTTAAACAAGTTTTCTTGCAAGAAGATTTGTCCATCTGTGATTGAGATAACGTTAGTTGCGATATAAGCTGAGATATCTCCGGCTTGCGTTTGGATGATTGGCAAGGCAGTAATTGAACCACCACCAAGATCATCTGAAAGTTTAGCTGAACGTTCTAAAAGGCGTGAGTGGAGATAGAAGACATCCCCTGGGTAAGCTTCACGACCTGGTGGACGACGGAGAAGCAATGAAAGTTCACGGTAGGCCACGGCTTGTTTAGACAAATCATCATAAACAATCAAAACGTGTTTTCCGTTATACATGAACTCTTCAGCCATTGCAACACCAGCATAAGGCGCAATGTAAAGCAATGGTGATGGTTGTGATGCAGAGGCAGTCACAACGATTGTGTAATCAAGAGCACCGTGTTTACGGAGAGTTTCTACTTGTGTACGAACTGTTGATTCTTTTTGACCGATAGCCACATAGATACAGATCATATCTTTACCTTTTTGGTTCAAGATTGCATCAATGGCTACTGAAGTTTTACCAGTTTGGCGGTCTCCGATGACCAATTCACGTTGACCACGTCCGATTGGAACCAAAGCATCAATGGCCTTAAGACCAGTTTGCAATGGCTCAGAAACTGATTTACGTTGCATAATACCTGGAGCAGGTGTTTCAACTGGACGGGAACCTGTTGTTTCGATGTCACCAAGACCATCAACTGGTTGCCCAAGTGGGTTCACTACACGACCGATGAGGGCTTCACCAACTGGAACTTCCATGATTTTTCCAGTACGTTTAACAATATCGCCTTCACGAATTGCTACGAAATCCCCCAAGATAATGATACCGACGTCATTAGTTTTAAGGTTTTGGGCCATACCATAGGCACCATTTTCAAATTCGAGCAACTCACCACTCATAGCATTATCAAGACCACGAGCACGTGCGATACCGTCACCGATATAGGTAACGACACCAGTTTCAGTGACGTCAAAGTTTGGCTGGAAGTTTTCAATTTGCTTTTTAATTAAAGCGCTAATTTCTTGTGCGTTAATTGCCAAAAGTCACACCACTTTCTATTTCAAATTCGTTTTAAAGGTTTGCAATTGACTGCGAATTGACGTGTCAACAATCTTATTTTTTGCTTTGATGACGAATCCTCCGATGAGGTCCTCATCAACTTTTTCTACTAAACGACGTGTCTTAATCTCAAATTTTTGTGAAACAATCGCCAAAAGTCGGGCTTTTTGTTCCTCAGACAAGGGACTTGCTGATGTCACTGTGACATCGTAAGTATTGTCTTCTTGATCAAAGAGCTCAAGGACCAATTTCAACACATCATAGAGAATGTTGGCACGGTCATTGAGTAAGATTACCTCAAGAAAATTGTTCATATACACTGAACAAGACTCTTGAAACAAGCTCAAACTTTCTTTTTTAGCTTCACTTGTCACATTTTCCTGCGACAAGAAGTTTTTTAGATTTGTTTCAGCAAAAACTGTTAGGATTTGCCTTACTTCTTTTTGGATTGTTGACACGGCGTCTTGTTCAAAAGCGACTTCTACCAGGCTTCTGGCATACAGCTCAACAAGAGCTTGTGTTTTTTTATCCATTAAGCATCTCCTAATTGATCAAGATAACTATCAATCAAGTCAGATTGCGCTTTAGCATCAAGTTTTTGTTTCATAACTTTTTCCGCCAAGAGGACAGTTAAGTCTGCAACTTCACCTTTAACTCCAGCAAGTGCTTCCACACGGCTTTGAGCGATGTCTTGATCTGCTTTTTCTTTCAAGCGTTTAGCTTCATCATGTGCTTCTGCAATGATTTTTGATTCTAGAGTTTTACCAGTTTCCTTGGCCCCATCAATAATTTGAGCTGCTTCAGTGCGAGCACCTGCCAACTCATCTTGACGTTTTTGTGCCAACCTTTCTGCTTCTTGACGAGCATTTTCAGCACTATCAATATCTGTGGCAATTTTCTTTTCACGTGCAGCAAAGATTCCTGTAATTTGATCCCATGCGAATTTACGGATAAGGTAATACAAGAGAAAAACTGAGCCGAGTGTGATAATGATATTACCAAGTGTCGTACTATTAATTAGTAATGACATTTCATTTCTCCCTTTCTTAATTATTCTTCGTTGACTTTATCACCAATATATTTTGAACTTAGGATAATAAAGACATAGGCTTGGATAAAGCCGATAAAGGCTGAAAAGGCAACCCAGACAAGGTTCAAAGCAAAGGATACAGGTGCTGCAAAGGCAGACCAGGTCACCAATTGAAGAATCAAGCCAGTAAGTACCTCACCAGAATAAATGTTACCAAACAAACGCAAGGCCAATGAAGCAAGGTTGATTAATTGTTCCAAAATGTTCATTGGGAGCATAGCTGGGTATGGTGAAAGGTAGCCCTTTAGATAGCCTTTAAACCCTCTTTTACGGATCCCCTCAATATGACTAATGAGGGTAATAATCAAAGAAAGAGTGATAGTAACACCGAAGTTCGATGTTGGAGAAGTCCAAAAATTGTAATGCTCACTTTTTACAGAAACAAGCAAACCTAAGTTGTTTGCTGTAAAAACAAAGGTGAAAATTACAAACAAGAGCAAACTATAATTCTTCGTAAATTTCCCAAGATTTTGAGAAATGGTACTGTTCACAAACTCATAGATAAACTCAAGCACATTTTGTTTTCCCTTTGGTTTAATGGTCATCTTACGACTTGACCAAAAAACCACTCCAAAAACGATAATTACTGTCAAGAGAGACATGGCAAGGACAGTCAAGTCAAAATCATTCCCAAATAATGAGACGGTTGGATTACTTGTAGTTTCCACTGCTCATCCCTCCTTCATCTTTTATTTGTCTATTAGACAATGTAGCTAAGGGCAAACAATACGAAGAAGGTACCTTCGATAAAGGCAACACCAGTAAACATCAATGTTTGAAGTTTGCTAAACATCTCAGGTTGGCGAGCTGTAGCTTTAGCGATATTGGCAACGAGGATACCCTCACCAATAGATACACCCATAACGGCCAAACCGAGGCCTAAGATAGTTAAATTCATAGTAGAATTCTCCTTTTTAATTATTTTTACTATGCTATTTTAGTCCTATTTTCCACGAAAGTCAACGAATTAACGGTTTTTTAGACGTTTTCACTATATTTGCGTAAGCGTTTACTTTCAATGATAGATATATCTGCTTATTCAAAAAAACAAGCCTAACTATGAAGGGTTAGACTTATTTGGGGGATTTATGAAAAAAGAAAGATTCACTGTCTGACTTAAAACCAGAACATGTGAGCGCTACCGAACGACGTTCAGTAATACTTATTAGGATGACTATAGTATAACTTGAGTTCCTTAAAGAAAGCTGAAGGGGAGCGTTTATTCTGTTAATTGCTCCACTTTCTCTTTAGAAAGTCCTACTGACTCCAAAAGTAGAAAATACTACTCCGACACTTTTTAATATTAGTATCGCTCCATATCAAATGTTTACTTTATCAATAATTACCATTGACGTGGCTACTCTCCTTGAATAAAATAAACACTAACATTATCAGATGTTAAACGACTTACCCAACCTTTATTTCATAGTCCAGGAATAATAATATCACCTAATAGAGACTTTGTATTTTTCATAAAATGACGTGTACAAAACGGTAACTCGTCCAATTTAACAACTTTTTTTGTCCTAAATCTTCTTCTATCATACAAAACACATGACCCAATGCTATCTTACTTTCGTTATCAACGATAGAATCTGGAACCTCACTTTACCTAGTTTTATATTAATGTAAGATTACTAGCCTTTAGCATTCTCTGACTACAGTCACTTTGCAATATAGATAGTTTGAAGCATCTGGATTTATTTTTGTTATAATAACTTATATAACTATTTTACTTGTAATCGAAAGGAAATAAAATGAGTCTTACAATTTTGAAAGAGGATGAATTTACATCTTTCATAGAAAAATGTAAAGAACATTCGTTCATGCAAACAGTATCAATGTCTAATCTCCTAAGAAAAAGAGGATTCGAGACTAAATTTTTAGGTTGGAAAAGTAATAATGAAACTACTGTTGCTGCTATTGCTTTCATGAAGCATTTGACCGGAGGAATCAGAATAGAAATTAATAGTGGTCCATTGTATACAAATGAATCCGATTTAAAGAGTTTTTATCATGAATTACAACTTTTTGCTAAGAAACAGGGAGCTCTAGAATTGGTTGTAAAGCCAGACGACATTTATCAGACATTTGAAATTGATGGAAAGCCTATTGAACCTGAGAAAACAGAATTAATTTCTACACTAACAGATCTTGACTACAAATTTGATGGTTTACAGGTAGGCTATCCTAAAGGAGAACCAACTTGGCATTATTTGAAAAATCTTGAGGGCTTTGATGAAACATCTTTATTAAAATCATTTAACAAAAATAGCGTCAGAAACATCAAAACTGCTCTAGACTATAATGTTATTGTTCGCAAAATAAATAAAGGAGAAATTCCAGAATTCAAAAAGATTATAGAAGAAACCGGAAGAAGGCAAGGATTTGAAGATAAAAGTTTAGATTATTATACAGAACTATATGATGCATTTGGTGATAACGCTGACTTCTTGGTAGCAGAGTTAGATTTTGAAAAAAGTATAGATCACATAAATAGTAAACTTGCCTCACTGAACTCTAAGAGCAAACAATATGAGCAACAAGCTCAAAAATTGAATAAACAAAAACAGATTATTTCAGAGCTAAAACAAAAAATTAATACAGAAAAGATACTTCTCGCCTGTGCTTTAATACTATATACGCAAGATCAGGCCACATATCTCTTTGGGGGTTCCTACACAGAATTTCAAAAATTCTCTGCTGCTTTCTTAATTCAGTACCATGCCATGAATTGCACTTTAAGGAGAAATATTATGAGTTATAATTTCCTTGGAATTACAGGTGTGTTTGACGGCTCTGATGGAGTTCTACGATTTAAACAAAACTTTAACGGTTATATTGTTCGTAAGATGGGAACCTTCCATTATTACCCACAACCTTTGAAATACAAACTTATTCAAGGACTAAAAAAACTTCTTAGACGTTCTTAGTTTAAAGAATACTGTTTACTATTCACTGATTGAAATAAACGGCTCTTTGTCAACTGTAGTGG
>DOTL01000009.1 GCA_003521145.1 Streptococcus sp.
CTAAATCCTTTACTTAAATTATTTGTCTAACTTTTTAGGGTCAGTACAGAGAGTTTTTTTAGTATCATAAAATTCCTGTAATAGTCTTAACGATATCACGATTGGCATCAACATTATGCACACGGACAATCTGACATCCTTTGGTAACAGCATAGCCAGATAGAGCAGCCGTTCCCTGATCACGGTCCTTAGCTTGGGTACTTCCACCTAGTAAGTAGTCCACAACACGCTTACGAGAAATCCCAAAAAGTACAGGATAACCCAAGGCAACGACCTTGTCCAAACCTTTTAGCAGATCAATATTGTGTTGGACATTTTTAGCAAAGCCAAAGCCTGGATCAATCCAGATATTGTCCTTGGCCACACCTGCTTCCAAGGCGGCCTGAGCACGTTGACTAAGGAATGTACAGACATCTTCTGTGACATCATTGTATACTTCTTCTTTTTGATTATGCATAAGGATAATCGGCACATTCTTTTCAGCTGCTAAAGCTAACATCTGACCATCATAAAGTCCAGCCCAGACGTCATTTAGAATATCTGCACCTGCTTCAAGAGCAGCTCTAGCAGTGGCTGTCTTATATGTATCAATACTGATGAGCACATCATATTTTGCCTTGATAGCCTGAATAACTGGCACGATACGAGCAATCTCTTCTTCCTCAGTTACAAATTCTGCTCCTGGTCTTGTAGATTCGCCACCTACATCTATAATGGTAGCCCCCTGGGCAATCATACGCTCAACCTGAGCCAGCGCATCCTCTAAAGTGTCAAAATCGCCACCATCTGAGAAAGAGTCAGGGGTAACATTCAATATTCCCATAATACAGGCCTTACCTGCAATCTCATGTTTGCCAATAAACATCTTAACTCCTAAAAATCACGTATCAATGAAAGAATTTCTTTGCGTTCTTCACGGTCTTCTTTATAAAGGCCCTTAGCGACAGTTGTGATTGTCTTACTTCCTGGTTTCTTAATGCCTCGCATAGTCATGCACATATGCTCTGCTTCAACCATGACAAAAACTCCTCGAGGATTCAGAGATTCTTCAAGTGCTGTAGCAACTTGATCTGTAAGACGTTCTTGCAACTGCGGACGACGAGCAGCTACTTCAACCGCACGCGCTAATTTGGAAAGTCCTGTCACCTTGTCCCCACTTGGCAAATAAGCCACATGGGCCTTACCATAAAATGGAACCAAATGGTGCTCACACATAGAGTAAAAAGGAATATCCTTGACAAGGACAACTTCGTCATGAACTTCTGAAAAGACAGCTGTAAATTGATCCTTCGGATTTTCATTTAGACCTGAAAACATTTCAGCATACATTTTAGCTACACGTTTTGGTGTGTCCAAAAGTCCCTCACGCTCAGGATTTTCACCTAAAGCTTTCAATAGTTGATAGACTGCTTGTTCTACTTTTTCTTGATTTGCCATAATTTCCTCTTGCAACGTTATAATACTATCTATTATACCTTATTTTGCTGGATTTTTCTTGCAAAAATAAGATTTCCTAGCTACCTAAATCTCAAAAAAAGCGAAGACCACCTTTCATATAGGGGTTATCTTCGCTTATTTTTTTAGTCTTTCAAGTGGTAAGAATAAGAGGAAACCACAATATTCTCACGCCATTTGAGATAATATTTCAATCGTAAATTCATTTGGTTGTGAAGCATAGTTTGCCATGATTTTTTAGGCACAAACTGAGGAATCATGACTGTCAGAGTCGCATTATCCTTCTCAGCTTGAGTGGCGACCTCGTCCACATACTGAATGGTTGACTGAGTGATTGAGCTGTACGGTGATTGGATATGAACCATCTCAATTTCAGGGAAATATTTTTTAAACTCTTGTTCTGTTTCCTTATCCTTGTTCTCTGTATCCTTAGTAGATACATGCATGGCAATAACCTTGTCACCAATAGAACGTGCATAGGAAATAGCCCCGATATTAGCCTTGGTAACATTCCCAACGAGGATAAGAACAATATTTCCTTGATAATGGTGTTCTTCTACCGCTCCATCAATACGCAACTGTTGAGCAACATCATTATAGTGTTTTTTTATCTTAAGGAACATCCACATCAAGATTCCAATAATTGGGAAGAATGGCCAGATATCTTCCAGACGGAAAATGAAGAGAATAAGAACGATAGCATAACAAATGAGGGCACCCAAGATATTAGCCAAAGAATGTTTCCAGAATCCCTTACCATATTCACGAATCCAATGGATAACCATCCCCGTTTGAGAAAGAGCAAATGGAATAAATACACCGATGGTGTAAAGTGGAATCAAACGTTCTGTATTTCCATGGAAAATAAATAAGAGGGTGATGGCACCAATTGCAAGTGTCAAGATTCCATTAGAATATCCCATACGTGCACCTTTTTCAAGGTAAATGTGAGGCATGTATTTATTTTTCGCCATATTAAAGGACAACATCGGAAAGGCTGAAAACCCTGTATTAGCTGCCACTGCAAGAATCATGGCAGTAGAGAATTGGAAAATGTAAAATAGAATACCACCAATCCATGATTGACCGAGAATTTCTCTGGCCATTTGTGACAAGATAGTTACTCCTGCATGAGGTGTAATACCTGTCCACCAGTTGAAGAAGGTGATTCCCGCAAACATAGCCCCCAAAATGCTAGACATGATAAAGAGGGTTGATGCTGCATTTTTAGCCCTAGGTTTCTTAAAGAAAGGCACCGCATTAGAGATGGCTTCTACCCCTGTCAATGATGCAGAACCTGAAGTAAAGGCCCTTAAAATAAGAATCAATGACACACCTGTAATGGGTTGTCCTAAATGTGCTGTGGCCGCATAAGGCATATGACCCGTTAATATTTGAAAGAAACCAAATCCCAACAAGAACAGCGTCGAAACAATGAAGAGATAAACCGGTATCATCAAAGATTTTGCCGATTCGCGCATCCCCCTAAGGTTCATAACCATCAAAACAAGCACCAAAATCATTGATATTTCAAGATTGAAAGGATGAAGGAGGGGGAGGGCTGAGGTAATGGCGTCTGCACCTGAGGCCACTGAAACAGCAACCGTCAACATGTAATCGACCAAAAGACTACCACCAGCTATCAAGCCAAACTTAGGAGACAAATTTTCCGTCGTTACCATATAGGCGCCACCACCATGAGGATAGGCTTTGATAACCTGTCTATAAGAGATGGTAAGACTGGCCAAAAGGACGAGAACAAAGAGCCCAATAGGGATTGACCACCAAATAGCCGCACTAGATACGGCTGTCAGAACCAAGACGACCTGCTCTGGACCATAGGCGATGGATGAAAGAGCATCACTCGACAACATGGCTAAGGCCTGAATCTTGGACAATAAGTGTTCATCACCACTATCATCATGAGTTAAAGGTTCACCGATTAAAATGTTTTTCAGACGTTGAAACATTGCGATCTCCTTGCTTTTAAAACATACGAGAGCTATTATACGCCCCTAAATGTCATCTTTCAAGTCTTAAACATCACTTGCCTGCTCTAAAACCCATTTTCTGACCTGAGAAATAAAGTATAAGGATCCCGTAATCACATAAAGTTTCTTATTGTCAGTCATCACATGTTCTTTAATCCATGTTTTGAAGTATGGTACCTGCTTATAAGCCTCTGGGTATTGATCTAGTTTAACACTGTTTGGATAGTCAAAACTCGTTACAGTCAAGTCACCAACCGAATTTAGTTGGGCAAGCATACCATCAATGGGCTTGGTATCAATCGCTGCAAAGAGGAGTTCAATCTCCTTATCTGCATATTCTGACTGCAACAAGTCAATCAAAACTTTAACACTCTCATTATTATGAGCACCATCAATCATGAGATTAGGTCTTAAAAATTCTGTTCGACCTAGCCAATTGGCATGAGCCAGGGCATCCTTTATGAGTTCAGGCGTTACTTTAGGATAATCTTTTTGAAGCAATAAAGAAGCCATGATAGCCAAACTAGCATTTGCAACTTGGTGTTGACCAGCCATAGCCAAAGCTATATCATCTAACCTTTGCTCTCCATAGGTAAAATCAAAGGAATGGCTGGATCCTTCAGCTGTAAAATCTCTCCCCAGCTCATAGGTCTTAGACCCTTCTTCACGCGCCTTCTTCTCGAAAACATCTCGAACATCAGTACGGTCAGTCGCATAAATAAAGGGAGCCACATCCTTCAAAACACCAGCCTTCTCAGCTGCAATTTCAGCATGGGTATTTCCCAAAATAGCCTGGTGGTCTAAACCAATCGAAGGACATAGGACTGCCAAGGGCTTAAAGAGGTTGGTTGAATCATGAAGGCCACCCATTCCCGCTTCAATGAATGCGATATCTACAGGATGGACCTGACCAAAATAGAGGAACATCAAGACTGTGATAATCTCAAACTCTGTCGCATTTTCATGCTCTGTCTCTTTTGGTAGACGTTCAACCACAGGCTTCACACGATTAACCAGATCAAGTAAGTCCTCTTCTGAAATCATCTGACCATTGAGAGAAATTCGTTCCTTGAAGTCAATAATATAGGGTGAGGTAAAGGTTCCAACTTCATAACCTGCCTGGGTAAAAATGGTTTGTAGGGCATTGACTGTAGACCCTTTGCCGTTTGTTCCAACGATATGCACAGCCTTGAGATTATCTTGTGGATTTCCCAACTCTTTAAGCATCCAAGCCATACGCTCCAAGCCAGGCCTGATGCCAAATTTTAACTGTCCATGAACCCAATCTAACGCTTCCTGATAAGTCATAATCACTCCTTTTTTAGACTAATGCTTAAACTTAGTCATTAAGCTGACCTCTAAACTAGATTTCTAGTTTTTATTTGAGCTTAATGCTTTGACGCTCTTATTATACCAAAGACTCCTAGGTATAACCAAAACATGCAAAAAAGGCAACCCTAGGGTCACCTCTTAAGCTTTCTCTTTTTCGTCAATAACAAGACGAACTTTTTTACCTTGAGTAGGTACCGAATAGACAATCGCTCTTATCGCCGTAATAGTACGTCCTTTTTTCCCGATAACACGCCCAATATCGGTTGGGGCAAGATCAAGATGATACTCCAAAAACTCAGGACCGTCAATAATTTTTATGGTCAACTGATCTGGTGAAGCAATTAAAGGTTTAACGATAGCGATAATAAGATTTTCAATGGTATCCATAGGCTAAAAAATTATTTTGAGAATTTTGATTCGTGGAATTTCTTCATAACGCCTTCTTTTGAAAGGATGTTACGAACTGTGTCTGAAGGTTGTGCACCTTTAGACAACCACTCAAGAACACGTTCTTCTTTAAGTGTTACTTGGTTTTCTTCAACGAGTGGATTGTAAGTACCAACTGTTTCGATGAAACGTCCATCACGTGGAGCACGTGAATCTGCAACGTTAATACGGTAGAAAGGTTTTTTCTTAGAACCCATACGAGTCAAACGGATTTTTACTGCCATTTTTAATATCTCTTTTCTTAAGTTTTTTATTATGGTGGGGGCACTTATCGCCCCTCGACCTTAACTAGTATACCATATCATTTTTATGTGTCAAGAAAAAAACTTGACAGACTTAAAATTTCTACAAAAAAGAACGTCTATCAACAGCAGCTAGGCGTTTCTAGTGCAGTTAAAGCACATAGTCATTGATATTGTCCAAGTATATTTGTAAACACTCAGAAAAATTTTTACAAACTTACCATTCAAGACCAGAAAATGACTGTTCACGATTTTTTCTTACATATTTTAAATAATTGTAAGTTCCCTCTCAATTTTTTGGTACAATAGATAATGTAAAGAGAGACCTAATGAGTTGCAGATAAGTATTTTATTATTTAAAACTTATTATTCTCGTAAACATTTTTTAAATAGTCTAGGAACCCTTCTTAACATTTATACCCATCTTCCCCAAACACTTTTCCCCATTCCTAGGTTATCAGATCTCTCACAATAAAAGCGTCTAGCACACCCGGCTAGGCCTTTTTTCTTTTCCCAGACTTTTGCTATAATAAAGCCATACCGTTTGAAAGGAATCCATAAAATGACTATAGATCAGCAACTACTTTGCTACAAACGTTTACCAAACTGGACTGCTACAACACTTCCAGAAATGGTGACACAAAAACACAATACTAAGGTGGGAACTTGGGCTAAATTAACCATTCTATCAGGATCTCTCCGCTTCTACGAATTAGATGAACAAGGACAGGTTACTGAAGAGCACCTTTATACCCCCGAGACAGAGATTCCTTTTGTTGAACCACAAGCTTGGCATCGCATCGTTGCTGCTTCAAATGATTTGGAATGCTATCTTTCTTTTTACTGTAAGCCTGAGGACTACATAGCTAAAAAGTATGACACTAAGGCTCACTCCGAGGTTCTTGAAGCAGTCCAATCTGGCCATATCAAACCTGGTCGCACCCTCGACCTAGGTTGTGGTCACGGCCGTAACGCTCTTTATTTGGCATCTCTTGGGCACGATGTTACAGCCGTTGATGTTAATAACGAAGCTACACAACGCATCCAAATGATTGTAGATGAGGAAAATTACAATGTTAGAGCTGGCTACTACGATATCAATGCTGCTGCTCTTCCTGAGTCTGATACCTTTGATTTCATCCTCTCAACAGTAGTCTTTATGTTCCTTGATCCCGGTCAAATTCCGGCGATTATCAAGAATATGCAAGAGCGTACTGTTGTGGGTGGCTACAACCTAATTGTTTGTGCCATGGACACTGAGGAGTACCCTTGTGCCATGCCTTTCCCGTTTACCTTTGAAGAGGGTGAGTTGAAAAATTATTATAGCGACTGGGAGTTAGTCAAGTATAACGAAAATCCTGGTCACCTTCACCGTTTGGATGAATATGGCAATCCCATCACCCTTCAATTTGCAACCATGTTAGCTAAGAAGGTTAAATAAGAGAGAATGACTGTAGAAGAGCTGAACACAGCTTGACTCGTCTTCAAATTAAAAACTAGGATTCCAGTTAGAATCCTAGTTTTTAATTGTTTACAATGTCTGCATATCCTGATTTAAGGTCAGCATTTTCTGTTTCTTTGACATAATAGACACCCCCATTGGTAGTTGGTGAATAAAGAACAAAGGGAGTCCCATCTTTTTTAATTGTAAAGAAATAACGGTGAACAGAGATATTTTCCCATCTCTCGTAAACTGAAACAATGGTATACTCAGAATTACTATTACCATTTGCGGCATAGATTTCATCCACCGTCTGATTATGGTCTGACATCCAACGAATAGGCAAAGAGAAGGCTTCATTTGTAATTTCTTTGTATCCTGGCTGATTCATCTGATTGCCCCAAGAAACCATCAAACTAGCAAGGCGACTGGCCTTGTCATCGGTCCAACGTGGATTTTCAGTATAAGCTTCCTTGGCATGGTTAGCGTCAGGAGTATCAATACTTGCACTGCTAGATTCACTTGACTTCGTATTTTTGTTCGATGAATCACCTGGCTTGGCACTAGCCTTCTCTGTCGATGAGAATATCGAGCTAGCCACCGTGGCAGACGACTTAGTCTGTTTGACGTTCTTCATTGAAGTAGAGACTAGAGTCAAGGCAATGTCAACTACGATTGCTACTAGAGCCACAAGAAGAATATAGATATAATTATAATTTTTCGAGATTCCAATAAGACCAGACTGATAAACTAATTGTAGTTCATCGGGTTTCGGTTTACGTCCCTGAACTTGCTCAAAACGACTTATCCATTCTGCTTCTGACAGCTTTCGCATAATTTTCCCCTTCTCTTTATCAATCATTTTCCATCCTATCATAGAACAGTGATGATGACAATAGTAGAGAGAACTTGAGGTTTACCTTCAACCTATTATCCTTTATTTTCAAAATAACGGCGAACAATCGGCGCCACTTCTTCACCATAAAGTTTAATAGCCTTTAGAACAGCCTCATGTGGCATAGAACCAATTGGGAGATGAAGTATGAAGCGATCTAGCTGTAAATCCTCAATAATACGAATGATTTTTTGAGAAACGTGAACAGGGTCCCCAACGAACATGGCTCCGTTTGGTCCAATACTAGCATAGTACTGCTCTTTAGTCATTTCAGTCCTGTGTGGGCAATCCTTAGCAATGTTATCCACTGTTTGTTTTGTTGGATAACAATAATTCTCTATCGCTTGAAAATTATTTTCTTCAATCCAACCCCAAGAATGAGTAGCCACCCTAAGTTGTTCATCCGAATAGCCGTTTTGAGCACCGATTTCCTTATAAACCTCAACTAATTTTGCAAAGGCCTTCGGATTTCCTCCAATTGTAGCATAGGCACTTGGAAGACCTTTTTCCGCAATTTGAATGTTGGACTCAATGTGACCACCTGTCGCTACCCATATCGAAAAATTATCTTGGACTGCTCGCGGATACACAGGCCCTTTATCAACAGACTGAGTATGCTTACCTTGCCAAGTTACATTCATGTGCTTTTTGACTTCCAGAAGCATGTCTAATTTTTCATTGAAAAGTTCATCGTAATCTGAGAGATCATAGCCAAAAAGTGGCAAACTCTCAACAAAAGAGCCTCTACCCGCCATGATTTCTGTACGACCATTTGACAGAGCATCAATAGTTGCATACTGCTGATAGACACGAACAGGGTCAATAGATGACTAAATGGTTACTGCACTAGATAAACGAATCTTCTTAGTATTCCCAGCACCTGCTGCAAGAACAATTTGTGGTGATGCTCTCCAATCGCATAAATATTTAGTCCAACCTGATCCATCAATTCAATTTCGTCAACGAGCTCTCGAATACGTTGGTCATGAGAGATAGCTTTTCCAGTTGATTCTAGGAGGGTTATTTCTCCAAAGGTTGAAATGCCAAGTTCAATCGTCATATATCTTTTCTCCAGTGATTCTTTAATTTGTTATGAGAATAAATTTAGCCCTAATTAGTAGTAGTTACGAATAAAAAAAGCCTAAGACTCTATTTTTCAAGAAAAGCTAATAGGGTTAGGCAGAAAAGGAGAACTAAAACACCCATAACCACTAGGAGACTAAGCTTATAGCCTAGGGAATTTCTAAGATTTAAACCGGTCCCCAAGGCCATTCCTACGGAGGACAAATAAGGGTTCTGAGAGAGATTGCTTAAGGTCGTAGCCTAAGAGATACCTTAAGCAAAATAGAAAGAGGAGACTCATCCCTGGAAAAATTGCAAGGGGAAGAATAATTCCCTGTGACAGACTAGTCATGATGGTAAGAATGTTTTGTATCAACAAGAGCACCCAAAACAAGTAATAAATGTACGATTGCTTTTTCATTAATATGTACCTCTCAATCCAAGATAAGTATACTCCTCCTAGCTTTCCTTATCAAACCCATAACTCGCCTGACACCTTATTTTCTGCTATAATAGAAAGGAAATATTCAAAAAAGGAAACTGTACACATGAAATTAATTTCTTGGAATATTGATTCCCTAAATGCCGCCCTTACTAGTGATTCTACACGCGCTCAATTATCACGCGCTGTTATCGACACCTTGATCGCTGAAAATGCAGACATCATTGCTATTCAAGAGACAAAACTGTCTGCTAAAGGTCCGACTAAAAAGCATTTGCAAATCTTGGAAGACTACTTCCCTGACTATGACAATACTTGGCGTTCATCTGTTGAACCTGCTCGGAAAGGTTATGCTGGAACCATGTTCTTGTATAAAAAAGAACTGAATCCAGTCATTACCTATCCTGAAATCGGAGCACCTTCAACTATGGACTGTGAAGGGCGCATCATCACTCTTGAATTTGACAATTTCTTTGTGACACAGGTCTACACACCAAATGCTGGTGATGGCCTCAAACGTCTGCTTGAACGTCAAATCTGGGATGAAAAATATGCGGATTACCTAGCTGAATTGGACGCTCAGAAACCAGTTCTTGCGACTGGTGACTACAATGTTGCCCACAAGGAAATCGACTTGGCCAATCCCTCAAGTAATCGTCGTTCACCTGGTTTTACAGATGAAGAACGTGCTGGCTTCACTAACCTCCTTGCCAAAGGTTTCACAGATACCTACCGTCACCTCAATGGCGACTTTACAGGAGCCTATACATGGTGGGCCCAACGTAGCAAAACATCTAAAATCAACAATACAGGCTGGAGGATTGACTACTGGTTGACTTCAAATCGTATTGCCGATAAGGTCACAAAATCAGACATGATTGACTCTGGTGATCGCCAAGACCACACACCTATCATCTTAGAGATTGATTTATAAAACAACTCTAGACCTAAATCACAAAAAGAGTAGACCTGCTACTCTTTTACTATGCCCAATTAAGGAGAAATTATGAAAACCAAACTTAATACCACTCAA
Source organism: Streptococcus sp. (assembly GCA_003521145.1). Lineage (GTDB taxonomy): Bacteria > Bacillota > Bacilli > Lactobacillales > Streptococcaceae > Streptococcus. The sequence continues at coordinate 10,341 of DOTL01000009.1, forward strand.
AAGCTTGTTCTGTCAGCTATTATGATGGCTCTTTACATCGCTATCCTCTTTGTGTCTCAAGCCATTTCATTTGGTGCGGTTCAAATGCGTCTGGCCACTGCTTTATATGGATTAACCTACATCTTCCCATTTTTGGTATTCCCAATTAGTCTGGCTAATGCCATCGCTAACTCTTTTGGCGGTTTGGGATTGATTGACGTGGTTGGTGGTTTCTGTGCTAGCTTTTTAACAACCGGTAGCATCTACCTCATCCGTAAAGCCAAGTTATCTAGCTGGTTTATCATTCCTTCAATCCTACTTGTTCCTACCTTAGTGGTACCAATCTGGCTTAGTGCCTTGCTCAAACTTCCTTATTTGGCTCTTGTTATTAATCTCCTCCTCGGACAATTAGTTCCTGCAATTTTGGGAGCTGTACTTGTACGAGAGTTGGCTAAACGAGGATATAAAGACTGACAAACAAAAATATCTCTGCAATGTGCAGAGATATTTTTTAGTAAGCATAAGCTTTTTCGTAAGCTTCTTTTGGTGTCAGCCTGTCAGCGGAGGTCAGCAAAAGGTAGTCAACATTAGTAGGATCTTTTTGATACTCATCAACCCAATCTTGATTCATTTCGAGGTAAAGATTATAAGTTCCCAACTCAGTCGAAACAGTAACTACCTTGTAAAAATCTTTATAACGCTTTTGGTTATACGTTTTTTTCAATTTTTCATATCGATAATAGGTTCTGGCAAAGTCTGTGAACTGGTATCCTTTCTTATCTTTTCTAGAGCCAGTTGTGACTTCAATCGTGCCCTTGTTATTGTTAAATGTAAATCATAATCATTGTGACTATTCACTTGGAAGACACCTGGAAGTGATGTCACTGTCATCAGAGAATGTCTGAATATCAGCAAACTTAGCAGCCTGCCAAGAAGTAGGGACTCCTTCATATTCACCATTGCTCTGTAGACCCAGGAGTGACCAATAATGACCGAGATAGAAGGTATTAGACTTCTCACAATCTGTCAACAGTTCACCTACCATCTTAAGGTTTTCAGCACCTAGACGATAAGGGTTAGAAAGATAACCAAAGACTGGGAAGAAATAAATGATAACTGTAAAGGTCAAAGGAGTCTTCATATTAATCTTATTGATAGCCCAGAAGAAATAAGCAGCTGAGAACAAAAGAGCGTAAGCTGCACCATAGCTAAACTTATGCGCATGGGCAATCAAAAGCAAAATGAAGAAAATAGGTTGGATAGGACGAATCTTATGATAGATGATAGAGAAAACATCCTCTTTGTCTTCCTCAGATTTGAAAATCAAGGACAAGACAATGGTCAAGAGCATAAAGAAGGCGCCAAAACCGAAACCAACATCATTTGGACAGAAGAAATAAGCCAAGATGGACATATCCATCACCAAAAGCCAGACAGATGCAAATTTGATCATGTTGTTACCAACTTTTTCAGCTGTTTGACTAGGTGCCTTCAAAGGTACCTCGAAGGCTTGTGCAAGTGCTCTTTCTTTGGCTTGGCGTTTGGCCTCTATTGGCGCTTTCATTTTCTTAGTACGGCGTTCCTTTTGGAACAAATGGGCAACCTTGGTCGGTTTATCTTGTCTTGACTTGGTAATGCTCAAAAAGAGCAGATATTGCATGGCAAAGATGAGAGCTGTATTCCCACCGTATTCTAGGAAGGAACCATCCCAAATACTAGAAACAACTGCAAAAACGATATAACCTCCAATTGAGATTAAAACCGTTAAAAGCAAATGAATGCAACGATAGCGGTAAGTGTATTTATCAGTTGTATCTCATCTCAAAAACGTGTCACGTGGGTAAAGATACCAGATAACGAAGATAAGTTCAATGGCTTGAGCTGCTGTTAGAAAACCAACGTAGTTGAAGCCAAAAACGGCTGCTACCACATTGATGAGATAGGAAATAATGGTCAAAACTCGCAGACTGGTGCGCTTAGACAAGAGTCCAATACTCATCAGGGTGATAGTTGAGAAGGCAGAAAAACCAGCGCCCATCTTGTTATCAAAGATAAACACATTGACAAAGGCAAAAATCAAGATTCCTAGAAGAGTTAAGACTTGTTTTTGCATTTCTTTTTTCTTTCATATCTTCCCTCCTTATGAAAAGGATAACGCTTCCATATTCCTATTTTAACACAATTATACTATTTTTTTGTCAGATTTGAAAAGACATTCGGATAAGCGAATGCCTTTTTCATTAATTATCCATTGCTTCAATCTTAAGGAAAACAAAATCTCCATCAAAGCGTTGAATATACTTTTGAAAACCTAATAAACTAAAGGTTTCAATCTCATACCGGACCTGATCAACACCTTCACTAGTGCTTTCCTCTAGCAGTTTAAGTTTTGGAATATCGGATTCCAATCGTTATACTCAAAAGATAGACTTAACAATTGTGCTTTCTCAATAGGACTATTCTGATCCGTGTAATCAAGATCAACTGACTTATGCATGATTCCTGATGAATGGATACTTATACTTCTCAAGGCACCTTTTGCCTGAGGATGTTCCCTAATGACCTCAGACAAGGGTGTGGTTGGACCAAGATAGGCATGGTCTTTGGTACGTAAGCTATTTATCTGCTCTTCCATCCAATTACTGCTATAGTTATCAACCTCAGTGACGCCATCAAGTGGATAAGTCGCTGTTCCACCATCATAGACAAAGCGTCCCTTTTCATCCTTCACAAAAGAGAGATTAATATACTCATTGCCATCTCCACGTTCATATCTCACCTTGAGACCACTGGATTTGATCACGACATAATTGCCCTTACCACGACTTTTAATAATCGAATGTAAAGTATCAACCTTGGGTTTCAGATTTTCAAAATCTTTTTCCGTCCAATTATAAATCGCAGACTCATCTTCGTAGTCCTTTGGATCATCACTATCGGGTTTCTCCTCTTCAAAATCGGACTAAGATACTTGCTGAATCAACCTATATTTCTTCATAGACCGCCCCTCGATAGACAGAACCACCTAAAGTTGCAAAGAAGGATAGTCCAATCAAGGCAACCACGATTGCGGTGAAGAGAAATCTCCCTCGCTTCTGTCCCATTCTAAAGAGAATGATAGCAAGGATAAAACAGGTCACAATTACAGCCAGATACAGAATTATCGGCTTATACTTCCAAGATAAGAAGACCGACATCCAGCTCACACTTAGGAGTATCAATGGCAAAATAAGGGTCAAAAAGAAATGTCGCTTTTCAGCTTTTTCCCCCTGAAAACCAGATTCAAACTCTGGCCCTTGATTACTAAAAGCCGACTCGAAAGCCTGATCACCATTCTTTCGATGATCATCACTTAAATAACGTTCACTTTCTTTATTAAACACCTACTCCTCTAAATATTCTATATAACAATTTCCCAGTTTTTTCTATTGTAACAAATGAAAGCGTCATTTTCTACAGATATACTTAAAAAGCAACCTATCTTAGGTTGCTTAAAGGACTAACATTAGTCATTCTCAATTTTTTCAGCTTCTGTACTGAATTTTTGTGCGATGACTTCAAGAGCTAATTCGTCTGTATCTGGAAGAGTGATGGCATCATAAGAAATCTCATCAATATTAGCATAGAATTCAATGTGATTCTTCATATTTTGGAGGTGAATTGGTGCATCACCACCGTATTCGCCATCTAGGTTAATCATCATACGATCATCACTTAAAGGCTCAATATACAGTGAACTCGTTTTGGTGTAGGAAATTCTCTTATCATAGATGTGTTTACCACCTTGGAGAACCTGACGAATGAGGTCTACCAATTCAAAGAGATTAGCTGTCTTAACCATGATTAGTGTAAATTTACCATCATCCAGTTTAGCATCTGGGGCAATTGTTTCAAAGCCACCAACTGAATTGGTCAAGGCAACGAAAATCATGGAAAGACCACCTTCAAAGACACCCTCGTCATGCGTAATGCGGACAGGAACCTTCTTAACTTCTGGCAACAACTCAGCCCCCTTAACAAGGTAAGCCAAATAACCAAGGACTGTCTTTAAGCGGCTAGGCACACTATAAGTTAATTCTGTAAAGGAACCCGCAGCCGCAATATTGATGAAGTATTTGTCATCATAGGCACGACCAATATCCATTTGAAGGGTTTGATTTTTAGCAATAACCTTGGCTGCTTCAACAGGATTCCCTCTTGGAATCTTCAAAGCGCGTGCAAAGTCATTTGTTGTTCCCGTTGGAATAACCGCCATTTGTGGGCGCTTTTTGAGTGGGGCAATCCCAGAAACAACCTCATTGATTGTTCCATCGCCACCTGCAGCAATAATTAAGTCAAAGCCTGCTTTAGCGGCACGAGTGGCCTCATTTTTTGCTGAGTTTTCATCTGGTGTTGTTTGAAAGGCTGATGCTTCAAAGCCAGCGCCTTCCAGAATATCCAAGACATCAGCAACATTTTTTTTCATAATTTCTTGTCCAGATGTTGGATTATAAATTAAGCGGGAACGTTTTTGTTTCATATTGAACTCCTATAAATCCAGCAACCAAGCCTCATCTTTTACTTCAATTCCTAGGCTTTGTGCTTTTTCCAACTTACTTCCGGCATCACTACCAGCAACTACTAAATCTGTTTTCTTAGAGACAGAACCTGTCACCTTAGCACCCAGAGCTTCTAGTTTTGCTTTTGCTTCACTACGTTTAAGATGCTCCAATTTTCCTGTCAAAACAACTGTCTTACCAGATAATATGGCATCATCTGCCACCTTTTGTCCAAGATAGGACAAATTAACCCCATAAGTTTCCAGTTCTTTCATAAGAACTTGAGCTTCTTCCTTGGCAAAATAGCGCTGGATGGACTTGGCAATAACCTCTCCTAAACCATCTACAGCGGCAATAGCCTCGACATCTGCACCGGCTAACTCTTGTATACTTCCAAAAGCTTCTAATAACTGCTTACTAACTTTGGCACCGACATGACGAATACCCAAACCATAGAGCAATTTCTCTGCAGAATTTTCTTTTGAGGCTTGAATGGCTACATAAAGTTTTTCAGCAGACTTTTCCTTGAAACCTTCTAATTGGAGGAATTCCTGACTGTTCAAGCCATAGATATCAGCCACATCTTTAACCAATTCAGCTTTAAAGAGCTTTTCAACCACTGAAGGTCCCATACCTGCGATATTCATGGCATCACGAGAGGCAAAATGGATGAGGCCTTCCTTAATCTGAGCAGGACAAGAAGGATTAATACAACGTAGGGCAACCTCATCTTCAAAATGTAGGAGACCACTGCCACAAGATGGACATTGCGTCGGTACTTCCATAGGTTCCTGCGTTGTACGCTTACTTTCCACTACACGAAGTACTGCAGGGATAATATCACCAGCTTTGTAGACAATAACGGTATCACCGATACGAATGTCTTTTTCAGCAATATAATCCACATTATGAAGGGTGGCTCGACTAACCGTTGTCCCCGCTAATTGCACCGGAGTCAAATTAGCAGTCGGCGTTACTACACCCGTACGACCTACCTGCCAGTCCACTGAGAGAAGCTCTGCTTCCTTTTCCTCAGCCGGGAATTTATAGGCAATGGCCCAACGTGGTGCCTTAACTGTAAAACCTAACTCCTCTTGCATGGCTAAACTATTGACCTTGATAACAATGCCATCAATATCGTAAGCCAAGTCATCGCGATCCTGTCCAACTGCTTGAATAAAGTCCCAAATTTCATCCATCGATGATGTGACAATACGTCGTGGATTAACAGAGAAACCTAGTTCTGCCACTTCATTTAAGACATCATTTTGTGTGAGACGCTCCGTTGGACTAGCTTCCTGATAAAGGAAAGTCGCCAAACGACGCTCTGCAACCACTTTGGTATCCAACTGACGAAGGGTTCCGGCTGCAGCATTACGTGGATTGGCAAATTCGGCTTCACCATTCTCCTGACGCTGGATGTTGATGCGTTCAAACTCAGCCCGTGGCAGGTAACACTCCCCACGAACAGTAATATTAAGCGGTTGATCCAACTTGAGAGGAATATCTGAGATACGCTTAACATTTTCAGTGATATTTTCACCGATAGAACCATCACCACGTGTCGCACCTACCTGGAGAACACCATCCACATAGGTCAGCGAGATAGAGAGACCATCAATTTTGAGTTCAGCCATATAATCAGCATTAGGAAATTCAGCCTTCACTCTCTGATCAAAGGCATCCAGTTCTTCTCGTGAAAAAGCATCCTGCAAACTATAAAGCGGATACTCATGTTGATATTTTTCAAAACCATCAAGGACCAGCCCGCCCACACGATGTGTTGGACTATCTGCTTGAACAAGTTCTGGATGTTCAGTCTCCAAAGCTACAAGCTCACGATAAAGTTTATCATACTCGGCATCTGACACAGATGGATTATCTTCCGTATAATACTCTTTTGCATACTGGTTAAGTTTAACAACCAGCTCTTTCATTCGTTTTTCCATAGGAACATTTTAACATAAAAGCAGAAAAAAACGCCTTTACAGACGTTAATTTAGGAAACAAAATCAATAACTTTGGCCAATTTCTTAATAAGAATTGCACCAACTAAGAGAGAAGCCAATTCTCCCATAGCAACAGTGAACCAAGTTATCCAAAATGGTGCCTGAGTAACCAAGGTCAACTCAGCCGCAATTGTCACCATGAAGAATGAGAAGTAAAAGGCAAAGTAAACATGAGCCTTGTCAAAAAGCCCACCCAAAATATCTTGGTTTTTAAAACGGTCAAAGAAATAAACACCTGAACCGACAAAGACCAATGTTGATAGACTGCCAACAACCACATCAATCATGTTAAAGCTAAAGAAATTAGCAATCATACAGCCCAAAATAACCGCAATGATATACTTGCGATTATAAAATCCTAAAAGATTGAATATTTCTGCAATTCGGAACTGGTAGGGACCATAGGAAATTAAGTTAAAAGGTGGCACAACAGTCAAGACTACATAAAGAGCTGCCACAATAGCAATATGTGTTAAATCACGAACAGTTTGTTTTTTCATTTTACCTCCATAATCATTATCTTTTTATTATGTACAAAGGATAATATTCCCGTCAAAAGAGCCTGGATCTCACCAAGCTCTCTTTATCATCTAGGAATCATCCTCATCTTTTTTGTGTTTTTTGCTGTCACTACCGTCTCCAGAAAAGCTCTGAATAATAGTAATCACATCTCCTCTTCTACTTTTCAGTTCACCTTGTCTAAGCTCTTGATAGGTCGCATTAAAGACGGCACCCAAAATCAAAACCCTGGCCAAGAAGATGAACCAAAGCATGAAGACGAAAATCATAATAGATCCAAATACCTTGATGTCAACCAAGCGACTCAAGGTACGAATCACATAGGTCCCAAACAAGTTGCTTAAATAGCCAATCACTAAAGTCGTAAATATTGTTCCTGGCATAACATAGCTAATTTTTCGAATCTTCACATTTGGTAGCACGAAATAAAGCACCATCATTCCCAGGAAGACAACTGCAATACTCAGAGGTTGGATACTATTTAAAATAAGCTGGGTCATCTTGGAACCAATAGGATAGGTCTGATTGATAACTCGCAAGACCGACTGAATAATCGTAGACAGCATTAGTGCAAAGGTGAGCAGGAATAAGATTACCAGACTCATGAAACCACCAACAATGTGACTAATAAAGACATCACGGTGTTCTGAAGCACCATATACCTTGTCAATCGCCTTTTGAAGCGAAGACAAGGACTTAATCATTGTCCAGAATCCCGTCAAAGAGGCAACTCCCAACAACTGTCCAGAAGGTGTCGAGAAGATATCCTGAACAACGTTGGCTGCAGGTGCATAAAACTGCTTAGGAAGGTGCTCATTCAAAAACTTCAAGAGATCAGTCGTATCAATATTCAGATAGGGAAAGACATTAGCCGCAATGACAATGAGCGGAAAAACCGTCAAAATGAGATAGTAAGCCACTGCAATAGTTGAAATGTCTATCTCTGCACTACGATAATGCCTAAGACAAACCTGCAATGGGCGCCACTGGAGTTTATCCAAGAGACGGGCCATTAAGCCTTGTCGTTTCATATTAGTAAGTTCTTTCTTCGCCTTGAGAAGTCAAAATTACTGGACCATCCTTAGTAATAACAAATTGGTGCTCATATTGACAAGAAAGTCCACCGTCAAGAGTTTTGTGAGCCCAACCAGTTTCAAGGTCTGTATCGATTTCCCAAATACCAGTGTTAATCATCGGTTCAATAGTCAAAACCATTCCTTCTTTAAGACGGAGACCTCGTCCAGCCACCCCATAGTTTGGCACCATTGGTTCTTCGTGCATCGTTGGTCCAACTCCGTGTCCAACCAAGTCACGAACAACACCGTAACCACGACTTTCAGCGTATTCTTGGATAGCTGCACCGATATCACCGATACGGTTACCGACTACCGCTTGTTCAATACCAATATACATAGCCTCACGTGTTACTTCCATAAGTTTTTTTACTTCGTCAGATGGCGTTCCAATTGCATAAGCCCAACATGAGTCAGCTAAACCACCAGAATATGATTCTGTGTATTTTTTAACCTGAGAAACATTGTCAAAGTCCAATTTTGACACATCAAGGACTGACTTATCGATAGGTTCTGACAAGACCATATCAACCTTCAAGAGGTCACCATCTTTCAAAATATAGTGACGTGGAAAGGCATGTGCCACTTCGTCATTAAGGCTACAGCATGTCGCATAAGGGTAATCCATAATGCTTCCCTCAACCCCAATCTGAAGGGGAAGGACATTCTCTTCTTTACAACGACGACGCACATATTCTTCTACTTCCCACATGTCTACTCCTGGTTTCAAGAGGTCACGTAGACCAATGTGAATGCTAGCAAGAAAATCCCCTGCCCCATCCATCGCTTCAATTTCTCGTGCTGATTTTAATGTAATCATTATTATCTCCGTTTTCTTATATCTTTAATTTTTTATTCGTTACTAAGTTTTCTTAACCACAACAACTGATTTACAGACGGTATGATTCCCATGAGTAACCATAAGATCTAGATGGGCTCTACGTCTAGTTTCAGCAATAATACTTGGTGTAATCGTCACCTTGTCATCAATCTGAGCTGCCTGAAGAAAGTAAAACATCATTTCTTCAATCACAAGACCATTTTGCTCCTGCTTTTCCATGATGCGATAGACAACCTCTTTAACCATCTCTGCAAGAACACCCTGAGTGAGGTTCCCAGAATTGTCAATCATAGTGGGCTCTACCTCAAAGCTAAAAGCATGCTTGTCCTGATTTAGGTTAGCTATCATTTGATCACTAAAGGTGTACAAGTTGCCACGATTATTGGCCTGAAGTTCTTCCAAAACCTGACGACGGGTGATAACACCTAGATAGTGTTTTTCTTCGTCCACAACCGGAATAATATCAAAGTCCTCAAAAATCATCTTTTGGGCAACAGTTGCCAAACTAGTCTCAAGTCGTGTCACCGTCGGCTTGGTCATGATTGCTTTAAGCATGGTCGTTGGTTGATGATTAGATACATCCCGCATGGTCACAATCCCAATCACCTTTTCAGACTCAGATAGAATTGGAAAACGTATCAAATTCGTCCGTTTAACCAAATTCTGAAAATCCCTGATCGTCATTTCTGGAGTCATATAGTTGTAGTCTTCTCGTCTGGTATAGACTTGAGCTACGGTCTTGATGTCTGTTTTGATGCGGACATTCGAAAGCGCCTGGTTAATCATGGTTGCCACGGTAAAGGTATCGTAAGTTGTGACAATGACCGGAAATTTCTTCAAACGAGAAAGCTCTTTAACCCTATCGGAAACCTGAAAGCCCCCCGTCACTAGAACAGCATTATTGTATTCTAGGGCAAGCAATTGAATATCCTCACGGTCCCCAACAATAAGAAGATCTCCTTTGGTTAGATAACGGGTGATATTCTCAATAGTCATGGCTCCAATATAGAACTTACTGAAGATACGTTCCAGACCTTCATGACCAGAGATAACCTCAGACTCTGTAATCTCCGCAATCTCCGCAAAGGTCAGCTTGTCAAGGCGTACCTGGACTTTCTTTTCAATTCGAACCGTTCCACTTCGAGGACGCGTTTCAACTAGTCCTCGATTCTCAGCTTCTTTAATCGCTCGATAGGCAGTTCCATCAGAAACCTGTAAGTGATTCGAAATACTACGCACACTAACACACTTACCGATAGGTAAGGCCTCTAGATAATCTAGAATTTCTTGATGTTTACTCACAGTTCTCCTCCTTCTCAAAGTGAAGATAATCACGCATGGTACGGGTGTATCGGTCTGCTCCCTTAAAGCGGGACACAAGTTTAAAGCCAGACTTTTCCGCTACACGAATCGATGCCTTATTTTCCAAGTGGGCAATAAGAATAATACGATCCATTCCCATAGCTGTCAATGCCAAATCTGATAGACAAGTAACTGCCTCTGTCATTAAGCCTCTACCCCAATATGAGGCATTCAAAAAATAGCCAAGCTCTGCAGTCCGTTTCTGGACATCTATCTTTTCAAAACGAACAATGCCAATCATCTTTTCTAACTCTTTATCTACAATAGCCCAGACACCTAGAGGCTCCTTCATGAAGTAATGAACCAAAAGGCAATCCGTTTCATGCTGTGTTTGAGTGGCAGGAAAGAAGAATTGTAGATTCTGAGGATTTGATACAATTTCGTGTAAATCAAAACGATCCAAAAAGATGAGTGGTCTAAAAGAAAGGCGCTCCGACTGAAAAAAGGCAAAAGCACCCAAACTAGTCCAAATATCCATGATAGTATTATAACACAGTTTTAGAAATGGAAAAAGGTTCAACCACTAGGGATTGAACCTTAGACTTAATCTTCAATCAAACGAATATCTGCACCAAGGTCAGAAAGTTTCTCAATGATATTTGAATACCCGCGAAGGATAAACTCAATATTGGTAATTTCAGTTTGACCTTCGGCCATAAGACCTGCTGTAACAAGCGCCGCACCTGCACGCAAATCACTGGCTTTTACTGGTGCACCTGAGAGTTGTGTTGGACCGTTGTAAACAATCTGTCCTCCGAGTACTTGAATATCAGCACCCATACGGGCCAATTCAGGAATGTGGTTCACACGTTTTTCATAAATCGTATCAATAATTTTTCCTCGACCACTTACTTTCAGTAACAAAGGTGTCATCGGTTGTTGTAAATCCGTCGCAAAACCTGGATAAGGCGATGTCTTAATGTCAACAGGTTTTAAATCACCTTGCTCTTCAACAAAGATGGCATCTTCTTCAACTGTCATACGAACACCCATTACTTCAAGTTTAGCGATAAAACTTTCAAGGTGTTCATAAAGAACATTTTTAACCTTAATTCCCTTACCGATAGCCGCGGCCATAGCAATGTAGGAACCCGCTTCAATACGATCTGGAATAACTTGGTGACGAGTGCCATGTAAGCTTTCTACACCGTCAATCGTGATAACTTCTGTACCAGCACCGCGTACTCGCGCACCCATATTGTTCAAAAGTGTTGCCACATCAATAATCTCAGGTTCACGCGCTGCATTTTCAATGACCGTACGACCGTCAGCCTTAGCCGCTGCCAACATGGTATTGATAGTCGCTCCAACACTGACCGTATCCATGTAGATATGAGCACCTTTAATGCGTTGACCAGCATCAGTCGCAATCCGCATAGACTCGGCTTCATGAGAAATGCTGGCACCCATCGCTTCAAACGCCTTAAGGTGAAGGTCAATAGGACGTGGTCCCAAATCACAGCCACCAGGCAAACCTACTGTTGCTTGACCGTAACGTCCAAGCAAGCTACCGTAGAAATAGTAAGAAGCACGAAGACTGTTAATCTTACCAAATGGCATTGGCATATCCTTAACGCCTCGTGGATCAATTTCGAGTGTTTCGCCATCACGCTTAACAGAACCACCCATTACTTCTATAATTTCAATTAGGCTATCGACGTCGCTGATTGCTGGTACTCCGTCAAGAGTAACCACTCCATCAGATAAAATGATGGCCGGAATCAATGCAACAACTGAATTTTTAGCCCCTGATACTGTAACTTCTCCCTGAAGTTTCTTACCACCATTGATGATAATTTTACGCATATTGTTCAATCTTTCTTATACTGGAATATTAGCCTTTACATTCTACCATAGATTGAGATGCATGACAAATTAAGAACTCTAACAATTATCGGACAGTTTCACTTGACCATTTAAACCAACCCTTAAAACGGATGGCACCATTCTGGTCTGTTCGTAAAACCTTAATGTGACGTTCCTTGAAACGCTCCAAAGTTTCATCATTTGGATGTTTATAACGATTGTTCTCACCAGCTGAAACAAGTACCAGGGAGGGATGCAGCTGGTCCAAAAAAGCTTCAGACGATGAGCCTTTTGAACCGTGGTGTCCAGCTTTGAAGATGCTTGCTTTTAAATTGGGATAGCTGGCTATCAGTTCCTCCTCTCCTTCCTTTTCCAGATCACCCGTAAACAAAAAACTGCTTCCTAATAGTTTTCCGTAAAGAACTATAGAATCGTTATTACCACCATCACCAATTTTATTTGGATAAAGAACCTGTAGCTTACTTCCCATCATAGGCAGTTTATCACCAGCTTTTAGAGTGCGAACCGGGTGTTTTAAAGTTCTAAGTCGTTTCACAAAACTAGGCTTAGTCAAAGCTCCTTGACTGACACAGATTTCCTTAATCTTAAACCACTTGGCTACTTCTTCCAAGTCACCAATATGGTCTGTGTCCGTATGCGTCAGGACCAGGTGATCAATTTGAGACACTCCTCTAGCCTGTAGATAGGGAATCAAGGTTTTCTCCGCATTGCTCGTCTGGCTAGCCTCTTGCCATTTTTCCTTTGAACCGAAAGTGACCTTGCCACCCACATCAATTAGGATGGTATCGCCTTTCATACTCCTCAGAAAAATACTATCTCCCTGACCAACGTCAACCATAGTCACCTCATTGGTTAAAGGATGTATGACCCAAACCATCAAAAGTCCAAAAATCATCAAAAGACATATCCTAAACTGAGGTTTCTTCCAAAAATCAAAGAGGAGAATCAATGCAGCCATCAACAAGCCAAACTGAAACAAACTAGGTTTTCCTAAAATCAAAGGTTGACCTATCCAGGATTGTATCCAAGTCAAAAAGGACTCCATCCATTCAAGAAGTGGGTTGATTTGAGAAAAGACTACCAGTCCTGAAAGGGCAAAGAAGACCGTCAAGACAGGCAAGAGAAAGCTATCAAATACTATGGAAAAAAATACTGTTAGAATTAAGCTAACTGGTTGAAAGGTTCCATAATAGTAAGTTAGAAAGGGCAAAATCCCAAGACTCAATACCAAGCTCGTATAGATTGTTTTTTTTAAAGATGACAAGTCCTCAAAATCAAACAAACACAACAAGAAGGCATAGGAACAACTTAAAACACCTCCTACTGTTAAAAGAAAATGAGGTAAAAAGAGAAACAATAGAAGCAAGGTTATCCCCATATTGTCCAGTTTTTTAATACCAAACTCCGCCAACAAACTTTGAATCAGAGAACGTAGGACTGAAGCTGTCCAACCTGTCATTAAGCCATAGCAGAGGGAAAAAGGCAGTAAAATGAAAAATAGATAATCTTTGGGAAAGCCCAAGCGTAGGAGTCCATAGCGAAACCATCCCAGAAAAAAGCCGACTTGCATCCCCGAAAGTGCGAATAGATGAATAATACCTAAACTCGTGTAAAGCTGACTCTGCTCATCGAACTCCTTATCCAAATACCCAAAGAGCAGACCTGTCATATAGTGTCTCATAGGATTAGGAAAGTGCATCTGGATATGAACCAAAGCCCTCCTCCTCAGTTGGTGGAAAAAAGCTAGGGGAGATGTAGATTTTTGAGGCACCACATGGTCCAAGCGCTCAATCTGAGCAATTCGATAAATGCCTTGACTGGCTAGATAAGACTGATAATTAAACCCTTGAAAATTACGTTGACCAGTTGCTGGAGATAACTTTATTTTCCCTTTTAATACCAGCGTTTGGCTAGCAGTCTTAAAATAATGCTGCTCCTTCTCAGATTTGAGTCGGTAAAAGACATGATAAGTTTGTCCCTTTGCCTTACCGATAGCTGATAATTGCTCACCATTAACCGATGGCGTATCAGCAACCAGACTCACCTGATTGATTTCAGCAGGGGCTTGTTTATCTTGTATGCTAGCTCTGTGGTGCAAGAATAAAAAGTAGACCAAAAAGAAACTACCTACAAGTCTCACCAACTTTAGGGCTGACTTATTCTTCCAATAATGCTTCAAAAAACATCCTAAAAGAAAAGAAAAAGCCCCAATAGCATAAACATTAGTGACAAAAATCGTAAAATAAAGGGCCGCTATTAAAAGAGCCAAGGAAAAAACATTGATTGGAGCTTTTTTAAGCCACATAGAGGGACTCTCTGATTTTATCTAATGTTTTATCACCAATTCCTGAGACATTTTTCAAGTCATCTACGGACTGAAAGCCGCCATGACTTTCACGATAGGCAATGATATCCTCTGCCCGCTTAGCTCCAATTCCAGAAATGGTTTGCAACTCCTCTGAGGTCGCTGTATTTAAGTTAATTTTCCCATCCTTAGCATTAGTTTGCCCTCCTTTATCAGAGACCTGACCAGTTCCTGATTGACCAAGGACTGAAACGTTTTCATCCTTGGTTGCCACATAGAAAACCTCTTCGTCCGACAGACTTGCAGCTAAATTAACACTCTTAGCATCCGCATCCTCAGTCATTCCTCCAGCGACCTTGATGGCGTCAGTCACCCTAGTTCCCGCTTTTAGCGTATAAACACCTGGATTGACCACAGCCCCCTTAACATCTACCGTTACTTTTGACTTGTCCTTTTCACTTCCTTCGGTCTTTGACTGGGAAGACGCCTCAGAAAGAGACTGTGAACTTTGTTTGGATGAAGACGTTGACAAAGCTGTCACATCTGTATAAGACGTCTCCGCTTCCATGCTGTTGCCGGCACCACAAGTCATCCATAAAAAGAAGCAAAAAATCACTATCAGTACAGCGATGACACTCACAAACAGACGATTATCTTTGACATAGGCTAGAATCTTTTCCTTCACGCTATTCTCCTTAATTGATATATTTTCTTTCTTATTCGTAAAAAACTTGAAAAATATATCAAAAAGAAAAAAACTCCATCAGATCTATGTCTGACAGAGTTATTAGCCTATTTCTGAGTTTCTTTGGCACGGTGTTTTTCAGGATTCCAAACAAAGCTAGCTACATATGAGAAAGCCATGGTCAAAAGTACCGCAATGATAGCCACAATACCGAGAGGTACTCGATAAATATAAGTCAAAGGATTGGGTTTCTTGCCTGTTTGATAGCTCAAAGCTTCCTCATCAAGGCGATCAAATTCAGACTGGATACGACGAGCAACCTCTTGGATATTTTCGTCATTCAAACGCTTTAAATCTGAAATATCAATAGGATTACCATAGTTCATATCCACACGTTCACCTGTCAAGAGCCCCTTAAGTTCACGAGGTCCTTGATAGGCAACCGGCATAATCTTAACCTTAGCCATCTTAGCGATAACTGCAACCCCCCCCTTAACATCAGATGAATGGCGGCTACCACTTGGGAACATAATCAAACTACGGTTACTCTTCTTAAGCATGTTAATAGGGTACTTGATAGCTTCTTGACCAGGATTTTCACGGTCAATTGGGAAGGCTCCGCACATACGAATCCACCAACCAAAGATACGACTCTTGAAGAGTTCTTTCTTAGCCATGAAAATAAACTGCTTAGGACGAGCTGAAAAAGCCATATAAACAGGGTCCCACCAAGTTCGGTGCGGAGCAACCAAGATATAGTTTTCGTCCTTGTTCAATAATTTATCGCGATTGTGGTAATGGGCATTCCCATTGATAATCCATAGAAGGAAGACAACAAGCCCACGTAAATAAGCGTAAAACACGTTTTTACCTCTTTTTCTACAAGTTTTTTCTATTATACCAAAAAAAGGAGCGCTAGTTTCATCGAATTTCTTTGTAAACTATTGAAAATGGTGTGGCACCTTCTAATGGTTTGAACTATAATGTAACTATGAAAAAAAGTCTTGAGATTATAGGGAAAAATAGAAAGGCACTTAATCTTTGCCTTACTATTGCAAACTTGGCTGTTCTGGCTATCCTAGGCTTTATCCTATTCCAACGCCATAACACGAAATATAAACAAGTAGCCAAGGCTGAAAAGACTGAACAAGTCGCTAATAGCACAAGCTCATCTTCAGAAAAAGCTAAGGAAGATGATGAAACACAACTCAAGAAAGGTAGTAACCACAGCATTGAGGAGTCTGACTACGCCTATGATGTCACTGCCGTTAATAACACTATCCGAGGGAAATCAGATGATGTTAAGGGTAAGGTAGTCTTTTTAACCTTTGATGATGGGATTGATCCCACTTTGACACCACAAGTCATGAATATTCTGAAAGAGTATGGCGTTCACGCAACCTTCTTCCACATTGGCTATACCATCACACCTGAAAATGGGGACATCCTCAAACGCCAAATTACTGAAGGACATGCCATTGCCAACCACAGTCTTAGCCATAATTTCAATCTGCTTTATCCAGGACGTGTTCCTAACCAAAGTCAGATTACTACTGAGGTCGACCAAACTATGGCTAATTTCAAGGCAATCTTAGGTAAGGATTTCAAAACAAGAATTTTCCGTTACCCTGGTAGTCATATGTCATGGCAAGGCCTAGAGGGAACCGACCAAGCTCTTGCTAAACAAGATGTCCAGTGGATTGACTGGAACACGCTCTGTGGAGATGCAGAACCACTCTCTGTTCGTCCAACCACATCTGAAAGCATGATGGCTTATATGGACGGTTCACAGAAATATTTCCCTGAAACTACTGTTAAAGTTGTACTAATGCACGATACAGCTGGTAAGGAGCTGACTGTTCAGACCCTTCCACAAATTATCGAATATTTCAAAAATCAAGGATATACCTTCGGTGTCCTAGAGTAATCACTCGCAACAGTTCCTTTGGGAGCTGTTTTTTGCTACAATAAAAGTTATGACAAATCCAATTTTAAAAAACGGAGAACGCATTGACCAACTTTTCTCCACAGATGTAAAAATCATTCAAAATAAGGAGGTATTCAGCTATTCTATCGATAGTGTCCTTCTCTCGCGATTCCCAAAAATTCCAAAGAAGGGGTTAATCGTCGACCTCTGTTCCGGAAATGGTGCCGTTGGCCTCTTTGCCAGCACACGCACTGAGGCACCGATTACCTTGGTTGAGTTGCAAGAACGCCTGGCTGATATGGCCAAGCGTTCCGTAACTCTTAATCAACTAGAGAATCAAGTGACTGTTGTCAATGACGACCTAAAAAATTTGCTTGACCATGCCCCACGATCTCAGGTGGACCTTATCCTCTGTAACCCCCCCTACTTTAAGGCGACAGAAACGTCTAAGAAAAATCTGTCAGAGCATTACCTCTTGGCCCGCCACGAAATCACGACGAATTTAGAAGAAATTTGCCAGGTCGCTCGTCATGCCCTAAAATCTAATGGACGTATTGCCATGGTGCATCGCCCTGACCGCTTTTTGGATATCATCGACACCATGCGCCAGTACAATCTAGCACCTAAACGCATCCAGTTTATCTATCCTAAGATGGGACGTGAGGCAAATATGCTCCTGATTGAAGCCATTAAAGACGGCTCGACAGATGGCTTGAAAATTCTTCCACCTCTCTTCGTTCACAAGGAAAATGGTGACTATACCGATGAAATCTTTGAGATTTACTTTGGAAAAAAGACTTAGGGTGAGTCCTAATCGATGACAGAAAAGGATAGCAAGGCCTACATGTATGTGGTTGAGTGTGCCGATGGCACCCTCTATACAGGCTATACTACAGACATCGAACACCGCCTCAAAACCCACAACGCAGGCAAAGGCGCCAAGTATACCAGAGCTCGCCTACCAGTTAAACTCCTCTACTCAGAAGCTTTCGCCAGCAAACCAGAGGCCATGAGCGCCGAAGCACTCTTTAAGAAAAAAAGCCGAGAGAAAAAATTGGCCTATATCAAAGAACACACGGAAGAATAACCGTGTGTTCTTTGATATTGGAAAAACGCTCTATTTTCATAGAGCGTTTTTCATTATTTATTTATCATCCTTGTTACGGATAACAAAGCCATTTTTCTTTTCACTTGAGGTGCGGTGTAGGTGTTTGTTGCCATGGTTTTCGAAGTCACGGCTATTTTTCTTAGACTTACGTTTGAAGTCACGACGGCCACCGTCTCGGTCATCGCGGTTACGGTCGCCACGGTATCCACCACGACGGTTGTTATCGCGACCGCGGTTGCCACGGCCACCTTTGCCACCTTTGCCACCAAAGCCACCACCTGATGGTTTGAATGGCAATGGTTTTTCACGCGAAATTTCCACTTCTGGCATTGTCTCTGGATCCTGAACGGTCAAGCTCAAGATATAAAGTGCCAATTCTTCAGGAGTGAATTCTTGAGCCAATTTAACCGCATCACCCTTGAACTTGTCAAAGTTAGAACGGATAGCTTCATCCGCAAAGTCACGTTCGATTTTCTTAAGGGCAACTTTCTTCTTAGCTTGAAAGGCTTCTTGAGCTGTTGGTGGTTTAAGAGCTTTCATGCGTTTCTTAGTCAAGTTTTCGACGATTCCCAAGTAACCCATTTCGTTTGGAGCTACGAAAGTAATAGATTGACCTGATTGGCCTGCACGTCCTGTACGTCCGATACGGTGAACGTAGCTTTCTGGATCTTGTGGAATATCATAGTTGTAGACGTGAGTGACACCTGAAATGTCAAGACCACGCGCTGCAACGTCTGTCGCAACTAAGATATCGATTTGGTCATTCTTGAAGTCACGGATAACACGAAGACGCTTGTTTTGATCAAGGTCACCGTGGATACCCTCTGCACGGAAACCACGAAGTTTCAAACCACGTGTCAACTCGTCCACACGACGTTTGGTACGACCAAAGACAATTGACAACTCTGGTTGGTCAACGTCCATAAGGCGAGTTATGGTATCAAACTTCTCTTGTTCCTTGACTCGGATAAAGTATTGGTCAACGTTAACATTGGTCAATTCTTTAGCCTTGATTTTCACATGCTCAGGATCTTTCATGAATTGCACACCAATACGTTTGATAGCATCAGGCATAGTTGCTGAGAAAAGGAGAGTTTGACGTTCTTCTGGTACTCGGCTAATGATAGCTTCAATATCTTCAAGGAAGCCCATGTTAAGCATTTCATCCGCTTCATCCAAAATCAAAGTCTCGATGTTATTGAGTTTAAGGGCCTTACGTTTGATAAGGTCAAGAAGACGACCTGGTGTCCCTACAACGATGTGGGCACCTGAACGTAGGGCCTTGATTTGTTTTTCAATGCTAGAACCACCGTAGACTGAGCGAACTTTAACGCCTTTGTCACGACCAAAACGGAAAAGCTCTTCTTGAGATTGCACTGCCAACTCACGTGTTGGGGCAATAACAAGGGCCTGGATTGTATTTTCTTCTGTACGAATTTTATCTAGTGTAGGCAAACCAAAGGCAGCTGTTTTACCAGTACCAGTTTGGGCCTGACCGATAACATCCTTACCTTCAAGAGCGAGTGGAATTGTCAACTCTTGGATAGGTGATGGTTTATCAAAACCGGCAGCTACAACAGCTGATTGGATGTCTTCTGATAGGTTTAAATCTGTAAATTTCAAAGTATTCTTCTTTCTATTTGAGGGCGGTGCGAAGCCACCTTATGAGACTTGGTTGTGTAGTATGTTAACTACCTGTATTTAATAGTCGTTTATTTTAACAACTTATCTAGTCTATCATATTTAGAAATAAAAAGACAGAAAATAACGTTTTAAAGCCACCTCCAATTTGAGAAGACGGTTTCACTAACTAATTATTGTTTATGAACCAACCAACGCAGGTAGCGGGCCAAGACCAAACAAAGAATCGCACTACCGATAATGATGAAAATTCAGGCTGGACTGACAGTCATAAACTGTAGAGGAACATTCATCCCAAAGAAACCGGTAATGACGGCAAGAACTCCCAAGAGTACCTCAATAATGGTCAGATTGCTCAAGTTGTTGTTCAGATTGTTGTTTAGGATATTGTTATAAGAAGCTGATAGTTGCTGTAAGACCTTAGAAATAAGGTCCGTCATAGCTACTAACTGTCTAACTTCAATCATAGCATCATCAAACTGTTCTTTTTCGACCTCATTGAGAAAACGATAAATGGCGTGCCCCTTGATGTGTTCCAAAAGGAGACGGTTTTGTGTAGCAGCAGCCACTAGATAGACCATGCCTGTTTCCAAATCTGAAAGGTCGTAAAGATTCTTACTTGTCGTGGTCTGCCTTAGTCTTCGACTAACCTCATCTTTGTGCTGATCCAAACGTTCAATGACGGGATAGTAGGCATTTGAAGTCATCTCAGGTCCTGCAAAGAGCAATTTATAAATGGACAAATCCTCATGGTTATCCACATAGTCTTGCATTTTGCTTATCACATAAGCGTTATCCTCATTACTAATGGTCACCAAACGCGTATCTTGTACAATAAAGGTCAGAGGAATGGTTTCATAGTATTCCTTGTCCTTCTAAAGAGCCAGGACATTATAGATAAAGGTAATTGTTCCATTCTCACGGTTGTATTCCATGTGAGCTCGTTCATTTTTATCCAAGGCATACTCTATGGTTTCCTGGTCAATATCATACTTGGTATAAAGGTAGGATTGCTCAGAAATAATATCTGAGTCAATATTAATCCAGTGACGCTTATAACCCAGTTCCTTTTCAATAAACATTTTTCTTCCTCATTACCTTAGCACTGCTACCGCCAAAGCTTGTTGGATTTCAAAGACATTATTATCACTCTTGAATTGAAGGACCTCTGCGGGCTCCAATGCTGATGAAATCCAAATCTTAAGTTCAGCATCT
This sequence comes from Streptococcus sp., assembly GCA_003521145.1. GTDB lineage: Bacteria > Bacillota > Bacilli > Lactobacillales > Streptococcaceae > Streptococcus. The sequence goes on from DOTL01000009.1 coordinate 31,370, forward strand.
AGGTCAAAGTGCCCCGAGCTTTCTACAGTAAAGCGAGAAATCGAGTGATAAGGGATAGATTGTAGGAAGTCTTCTTCCCTGTGACACCTTGTTTATCGACTAAAATCAAGCGCTTCTCTGTAAAGATAATCAAGTCACGAACTAAAACATAGGCTAACTCCACCTGTTCACCTGAAATTAAGATGCCCTCCAATTGGCGCTCAACCTTATCATTATCTTTTTTTGATGCGTTTCCAAGCAATCCTGAAAAAAATCCCATTAGTTGTTTCTCCTTTTTTATTGTAAAGATAATCCTTGCTTTAACTATACCACAATTTTAGGATTTCAGTCACTTGCAGAAATGGGTTTCTAGTAGTACAATTAAAGAGTCACAAGAGGAGCAATTGCTGAGAATGGCTAGCTTGAATTTTTTCTTCAAGACCTGCCTAAACTCTTACCACCTGATCAGGTTAGGACCTGCGTAGGGATGTGTCTCAAAATAGATTGAAATAGAGGAACTTCTATGACGTCGTTTTGATGTGGCAAAAAACAGCCAATCAAGACGATTGGTATAGGAGGTTTTTTATGTCGAAAACAATTATTCGACCAATGATTGAGGTTGCCCTTTTTGCAACCATTGCTTATATTCTGGACCTAGTCACCCAACCCATGTCACTAGGCCCTTGGATTTCCCTTTCCTTTAAGATGGTACCTATCTTTCTCCTCAGTTTTCGCTGGGGCTTAAAAGCTGGTGCTATGGGCGGTCTTATCTGGGGGCTACTTCAAGTTATTACAGGGCAAGCCGCCGGTGGTTGGCTGACCTTGACACAAGGGTTTCTTGAGTACTTTGTCGCCTTTAGTCTGATTGGTATCAGTGGTGTGGTCAAACCAGCCCTTGATAAAGCCATTAACCAAGGTAATAAAATCAAGTCTCTGATGGTGATCACTGGGGGGATTCTGCTTGGTAGCTTTGCTCGTTACCTCATTCACTTTATAGCAGGTGTCATCTTTTGGGGAAGCTATGCCCCTAAAGGACAAAGCCCTTATCTTTACTCACTCATTGTCAATAGCTCATCCTTCCTTGGAGAAACATTGGCCAGCCTCATTGTTTTCTTCGCCTTGCAACGATTCCTAGGCAGATTACTCAATACAGAAAAATAAAAGAAACCATAGGACAGTCTTAAGTGGCAGTCCTATGGTTTTTTGTGTGTTTAAAAGATATTACGACACGAATTCAGACGAAACCATATTATTCGGCTGACGTAGTTAGTGAGACGGCTAGCTAGACACCCAATAGGGGCTAGCGTCAAAAGATGAACGATTTGCAAAAACTATACATAGTTGAGATATAGTTTCTAACAACTAAACAAATTAGGCTAATAATTCATGCCACAATAGTTAATTTGACGCTACATTGCTCGTCTTTTCCTTAAATTCTAACTGAGAGTATTATTATCCAACTAAGATAACAATGATTCCTTCGCAAACTAAAACAACCAATAACAACAATTTTTGTTTCTTCATATGAATTACCTCACTTTTGTTTTACTGTATTTTATGTTAAGATACAAAAAACATAAATATTCCCATATGTGCAAACTGGAGGTTTTCCATGCAAAAATTTGGAGAAGTTTTAAAAAAATTTCGTGAATCAAGAGGGTTACGATTAAAAGATGTCGCAAAAGCAGGTATTTCAACGTCTCAACTATCCCGTTTTGAAAAGGGACAGACAGATTTAACCATTTCAAAGTTTATGTTGATCTTAGATGAAATCAATATGCCTATTGAAGAATTTATGTATGCTGTCCATGATTTTCATCGTGATGATCTGAATGAGCTGTTATCAAAAATTCGACTTTTTGTATCGACTCATGATATCGATGGATTAAAGAAGTTACTCAGTTCTCAATTAGAATCAGAACCTAAACGAGAGAAGTTTCATCACATTAATACTATTTTATTAAAAATTCGCTTGCAAGATTTATCTGGAGAAAGCTACTATACGCAACAGGACCTAGCTGATTTAACCGATTATCTATTTAGTGTCGAGTACTGGGGGTATTATGAATTATTGATTTTTGCAAATACCTTAGATGTGTTGAACCACGAGACTCTTATGGTTCTGGCAAGGGAGATGTCCAGAAGATCGGATTTTTATAAAGAGATTCCTAATAATCGACGCATGATATCAACCATGTTATTAAATTGTTATATTACATGCATAGAAAGAGGAAAACTCATTGATGCATTGTATTTCGAAAAACAATTAAATCAATGCTATTTTATTGAAACTGAAATCCATGAACGATTGATTTTTCAATATGCACAAAATTATTATCAATATAAAAAAGGAGGAAACAATCATTGTATTATCGAAATGAAGAAATGTATTGGAGTCATGAAATTAGTAAATAGTACACACTTAGCCAAAGTCTATGAAGAACATCTAGAAAAAATTTTAGACCAAAATATATAAATTTGCATATAGGGGAATATTCTAAATAATTTTCTTATTTTCGTAAAATTATTTTGTAAGCTTACAAAATAATTTTTTTAGAGGTGAATATTATGTCTATCGAATTTACAAAAGAGGACCTATTAAAGATGAAACAAATTGATAATTTAATGGCTACTGAACAAGATGAAGTCGGAGGTATTATTGTAGGAAATAGAACTCGTCGCAGATATTAATAATTTGGGAGAAAAATTATGATTTATGAATTAGAAGATGGTGTTATTAAAAAATTGAATACTACTGATAATGTTCAGACGATTTCTTTAGATACAATTTATCAGAAACCTATTGATGATACCTTCACTTTAATAATAAATTCCTTTAAAAATAAAGTAATGATCGTTGAAAGTAAATGTATTAAAAACAATATGATTAAGGTTGATTCTATTTATAGTGATTGGTTTTTAACTCCTTCTTCTAATCTAAACCACTTTTCACCAGAAATACTTTATGATTTAAATAAACTTAGAGATTCAAAAAGAAAAATTCAAATCTCATTAGCAATAACTTATTCCTGTAATCTCAGATGTAGTTGCTGTTTTCAGCAAAAATATGATGGACTAACTAGAAAGCCCATTACATTAGATGAGTTAGAAAAAACACTAAATAAAATATCTGATTTAATAAAACATAATCCACATCTAGAAGTTTCACTAGGACTTTTTGGAGGAGAACCTTTATTACCTAAAAATGAAACTATTATTGATAGAATATTTGAATACTGTGTTGAAAATCGTTTAAAAATTGATATTACAACAAATGGAATATTTCTACCATATTTTGCTAAAAAATTAATTATATATAGAAGCATTATCTCTGTGATTGCGATTACAGTTAATACTCTCCCAGAAACCTACAAAGATATTGTAAAAATAACTAAAGTAGCCAATAACACGGAAAAATTATCAGCTATAACTGATTTATTACTAGATTATGGTTTGGTAATAGATATAGGTACAAATTTTGACAAAACTAATCTACATGATTTAGTACCTCTCTTTTATTACTTTAAAGAAAAGGGATATTTTAAGAAATCAAATTTTAGTTGGAACATAGGTAGAGTTGATGATAGGTTATTTGATACAGGTTACGAAGACTATATTGTATCAGAAACCGACATTCTACTTGAGTTAATGAAGATTCGCAATGAGATTCCCTCAAATCTTCATGCTGGTTTTATTCAGACATGTAAAAACTTAACTGATAAATTGAAATTATCATTTAATGAAGCGCAAGTAAAAGGTATTTACAATTATTGTTGGAACGTTTCACCCTATGATAAAGTTTTCTATGTTGATAATGAGTTGAATCTATTTAGATGCACTGTTACTGTGGGAAGACCACAATACATCTTAGGAAACCTAAAAAATCTTGACTTGCTAAATTATAAACATGATACAAAGACTTTTTTAGATTATCCAGAATGTCAAAAATGTATAATTGGTGGTTTCTGTTCAGGGGGCTGTAAACTTTCTGCTGATGTTGATTTTGAGAGACAGTGTCTGTGGGAGAGAAAAGAATTTGAAAAATTTATTAATCAAATTTTAATTCCAGAGCTGGTAACAAAGATGGAGAAACGATATGTCTAAATCCTTTCTGAAATTACTTCTCTCTCAATTATTTGCTAATTTAGCTGACATTTTCCTCAGGGTATCTCTCATTGCAAATATCTACGTCATTACAAAATCCGTTATTGCAACTTCAATGGTTCCCATTCTAATCGGATTATCAGCTTTCGTGGCAAGTCTTCTAGTGCCATTGGTGACTAAAAAACTAGCCCTAAATAGAGTGCTTTCATTCACTCAATGTGGAAAGACTTTTCTATTAGTAATACTCCTTGTAATGCTCTTTAAGGCTCAATTTGTTCCAGCCATAGGAATGTATATCTTTGTTGTCGCTATTTCTATCTTAGATGGCTTTGCGTCGCCCGTATCTTATGCCATGATTCCTAGATATGCCACAAATTTGGGAAAGGCAAATGCTGCCTTATCAATGAGTGGTGAGGGAGTGCAATTGATTGGTTGGGGACTGGGAGGACTCCTTTACGCTTCGGTTGGCCTATTTTCTACAATGTTGATAGTCCTATTTCTTTATCTTCTTTCTACTTCTGTGATGCTCCTTCTCCCTCAGGCTAAAATAGAGCAGTTAGAGGCGGAAACTAATCTGGATACTCTAGTAAAAGGATGGAAGTTAGTTGCAAAAAATCCTAAATTAAAGTTATTTGTCCAAGCAAATTTATTAGAGGACTTCTCCAATACAATCTGGGTATCATCAGTAATCCTTGTTTTTGTAACCGAGGTATTAAAACAAACTGAAAGTTACTGGGGCTACTCAAATACAGCCTATTCCCTTGGTATCATTTTAGGTGGAATAATTGTCTACAAACTATCCGAAAAGTTTTTAGCTCATAAGTGGAAAAGTATTCTCTTTCCACTCTTAGCAATGGCGACCATCACAGCCAGTATCCTCTTTTTTTCAAACACACAAACATTTTTAATTTTCTCAAGTTTAATAGGCTTCTTTTCTCAGTTAAAAGAAGTCCCTGAAAGTGTCTTTCTTCAGGAAACTGTGGATGAAAATCAGTTAGTACATGTTTATTCTGTATTTGAAGTCATTTCAACCCTTGCTTTTTCAGTTTTCGTCTTTCTGATGAGTTCTATTACTGAAAGTTTTGGAATTACAACAAGTTTCTGGCTATCAACAATTTGCATACTTTTGGAAGCTGGCTTGATTTATCATAATCGTGATTATCTAAAGTAATTAATCATAGCTATACTTGATAACTATTAGGTTTATAAAAAATATAGGACTATCTGATTAGATAGTCCTATATTTTGTGTTATTTTAGAGACGTGGCGTAGATATCATTATTAAGATATTACGACACGAAGTCAGACGAATCGATATTATTCGTCTGACGCAGTTAGTGAGACGGCTAGCTAGACACCTAATAGGGGCTAGCGTCAAAAGATGAACGATTTAAAATCGTCATCTTTTGTGCCGTATTACATCTTCTCTTCCAATGTCACATCTGGATATTTATCCGCAAACCAACGGAGGGCAAAGTCATTTTCAAAGAGGAAGACTGGTTGGTCAAAGCGGTCTTTGGCCAAGATGTTTCGGCTTGATGACATGCGTTCATCGAGGTCCTCAGGTTGGATCCATCGCACAGTCTTTTTACCCATTGGTGTCATAACGACTTCAGCATTGTATTCATTTTCCATACGGTGTTTGAAAACTTCAAACTGAAGTTGCCCAACGGCACCAAGCATGTATTCGCCTGTTTGGTAGTTAGTGTAGAGCTGGATGGCTCCTTCTTGCACCAATTGTTCAATTCCTTTGTGGAAGGACTTCTGTTTCATGACGTTTTTAGCAGAAACTTTCATGAACAACTCTGGCGTAAAGGTTGGTAGTGGCTCAAATTCAAACTTGTTTTTACCTACTGTAAGGGTATCACCAACTTGATAAGTTCCTGTATCGTAAACCCCAATAATATCTCCAGCAACGGCATTTTCGACATTTTCACGAGATTCGGCCATGAACTGAGTGACGTTAGAGAGCTTAGCTCCTTTACCAGTACGTGTTAGATTAACACTCATACCACGCTCAAATTCACCAGAAACGATACGAACAAAGGCAATACGGTCACGGTGACGTGGGTCCATATTGGCTTGGATTTTGAAAACAAAACCAGAGAAATCCTTGTTGAGAGGATCAATCTCGTCACCATCCACTGTCTTGTGGCCATGTGGTTCTGGTGCAAATTTGAGGAAGGTATCGAGGAAGGTTTGAACCCCAAAGTTAGTAAGGGCAGAACCGAAGAAGACCGGAGTCAATTCACCAGCTAAAATAGCTTCCTCAGAGAATTCATTACCCGCTTCTGTCAAGAGTTCGATATCTTCTTTAGCTTGCTCATAGAATGGGTTGTTGGCAAAAAGAGCATCACCATCTTCAATCTTGGCAAAGCGATTGTCACCTTTGTAAAGCTCCAAGCGTTCGTTATAGAGGTCGTAAAGTCCTTCGAAGGCTTTACCCATACCGATAGGCCAGTTCATTGGGTAGCTGGCAATACCAAGCACTTCTTCCAACTCTTCCAAGAGATCAAGTGGCTCACGTCCATCACGATCCAATTTGTTCATGAAGGTGAAGACAGGAATACCACGGTGTTTGACAACTTCGAAAAGTTTTTTGGTTTGGGCCTCGATACCTTTGGCTGAGTCAACAACCATGACGGCAGCGTCAACCGCCATAAGGGTGCGGTAGGTATCTTCTGAGAAGTCCTCGTGCCCTGGGGTATCAAGGATATTAACACGTTTGCCGGCATAGTCAAACTGCATCACAGATGAAGTTACTGAGATACCACGTTGTTTCTCAATATCCATCCAGTCTGACTTAGCGAAGTTTCCGGTTTTCTTACCTTTTACGGTACCAGCTTCACGGATTTCACCCCCAAAGTAAAGCAATTGTTCAGTGATTGTTGTTTTACCAGCATCGGGGTGAGAGATGATGGCAAAAGTACGGCGTTTTTTGATTTCTTCTTGGATACTCATAGTTTTCTTTCTTCTTTAAAAATAATCTTTTTGATACTTTTCTTTAGCGGTATCGGACTTTAGCAGCTTCCTTAGGAATCTCAATATTTCCGTGTTCCAGAGCTACGACAGCAATAGCATTTTTACTAGATTGAAAAGTAAGATAGTTGTAGCGCTTAGTCAGAAAATTTCTGTCTTGTGAGAGCTACATTTGTTGTCGAGGCTTGCGATAATACTCGCAGGCACAGCTCTTTTATTATATCCAAATTACAGTGTGAAAGCAATCCTGAAAGCGTTTTGTGTTAGAATAAAACAAATAAAATGAAAAAGCACACTATCAACTTTCGTATAGCGTGTTTCTTCATTTATTTAATATTTGTCTTCAAAATGCTCCGGACCTTTTTTCATGATTATCATGAGAATAATCAGAGCTCCTGAAACAGCAAGGTATTTGACAAATAAGGGAGTTCCCATAATAAATGGCGTGTGTTTAAGCATGCCATAGTTTCCACCGATGGTCTGGTTAACTATGACCAAAGCTAGATTCAATAATAAGGTAGCCACCACAATCAGCCGCTTACTGATGGGATGAGTTTTATAACTGTTAAAAATTACATTTAGACTATTGATCAGTAGGGCATAGTGGCCAATTAGGAAAGAAAAGCCTGTGATATGTGGAAACTCATAGGGATCAAATACTGGATAAATCAATGCACAGTAAGTCCCGACAACTCCCATAATAGCAAAATAGCTCTTTATCCTACTATCTTTCAAGAGGAGAACAGCAAACATGGCCATGCGACAATGGTAAATGGGCAGACTAATATAAAGAGGAAAGCCCTGCCAAAGGTACCAAGTATAGAGGGCAAAGAGTTGAATGACTTGGATAGTAAGAAAGGTCCAACGCCATATATTATTCTTATACCAACGCCAGCTCAAGTAACTCAGAAGTACCATTGCCAAAAGCATAAGCAAATAATAAGGCAAAGGTATCTGGGGTGGATGAGTTTGGGTGGTTGTCAAAAAATCCTTCATTCTCTTCTCCTGCTGAAATTACTATGCCTGCTATTATATCAAATTTCAGGGTAAAGCAAAAACCTGCTTTAGAGAGCAGGTTAGAGAACTTAATCCTTGGCTTGGAGTTCTTCCACGACCTTGGCTAGATTCATAGAGTTAGATCCCTTGAGCAAGATTTGATCGTGCTCGCCCAGGCTTTCTTTAATTTGCTTAACCATAGCATCAAATTGGTCTTCGTCAGCTGTTTTCTTGAAATAGTAGACATGACCAAGTGGGAACATTTGACTAGCAAGTTGTGACAATTCTGCAATGTCTTCACCGTAGAAAATCACCGTATCAATAGCATCTGGTATCAGACTTAGTATCATCTGTGTGTGAAGTTGAACAGACTGTTCACCAAGTTCTTTCATATCAGCTAGGACAGCGATTTTCTTGCCTCCTTCATTCTTAGGAATGGCTGAGAAGGTCTCCAAAATGAGCTTCATTGCTGTTGGATTGGCATTGTAAACGTCGGAAAGAATATCAGCACCATTGGCTGCTTTTTTCCATTCAGTACGGTTCTTTGTAAGCTGCAAGTTAGCAAGAGCTGAGAGGATATTTTCTTCAGTTACACCCAAGTGTTTAGCCACATAGGCAGCAACCATGGCATTTGTGGCATTGTATTTTCCAGTGACTGGCAAGGTAACTTGTCCGTCTAGGAAGTTTGTTGAAAAGGTGAGATGGTCCTTGAACTCTGTCAACTCAGAGACTGTAAGCTCCGCACCATCCCCAAAGCGTTCCACTTCAAGATTACTTGGCAAGAAAGGATCGACAATAGGATCACTAGGTACAAGCAAGAGGCTACCATCAGGCATACCGTCTTGCATTTGCATTTTACCTTGGGCAATCTTGTCACGGCTACCGAAGAATTCCAAATGAGCCTCTCCGATTAAGGTAACAACAGCTGTCTTTGGCTTCGCCAAGGTTGACAAGAGATGAATGTCTCCCATGTGATCTTGCCCCATCTCAAGGACGATTTTCTCTGTATCGTCAGGCATGTGGAGAGCTGTATAAGGAAGACCAATCTCGTTGTTGTAATTACCCTGTGTTTTGTAGGTACGATAAGTTGTTGCCAAGATATCATGAATCATGTCCTTTGTTGTTGTCTTACCATTAGAACCAGTCACAGCAATAACATCAACCTCAGTCTTTTCAAGATAGTAGGCAGCAAGCTTTTGGAAGGCTTCAAGAGTGTCATCGACTAGGATGTGGGCTTGATCAGCTGGTAATTCTTTTTCTGTGAATGTCGCTAGAGCACCGTTGTCAAAGGCTGTTTGGATAAAATCATGCCCATCACGCGCACCTTTGAGCGGCAAAAAGAGATCCCCCGCTGTGATCTTACGGCTGTCAAATTCAATCTGGTTTAGGGCGACATCTTTATAGGCAGTTACATCATTTTTAGCGCCAACAACCTTGGCAATTTCATGGAGTGTCAGTTTCATCTTAAAATCCTCTATTATATTTTTTACAAGTCTGGTAAGAAATAAGATTTTCTTACCTACAATCACTCCCAATTATATCACAAATCGGGCTAGCTTTTGCTTGGGAGATGAATTTGTTACAGTGGTTGATGAAAGAATTAGGCATGACAAAGAAAAAAATCAATCAGTTTCTCTAACAAAGAGAAAGACAGAAGAAGTGACTGCCAAAGTATTGAAGAACCTAAAGCTAGCGCTTTAATTGGGGAAAGAAAATCCCACTAGAGCCGACAGCTGAATTGATTATCTTAGTGCTACTGGTACTGTTGTATGGTGGTTTTTATTATTATGATCATTATACGGTCAACAAAGATAACATATATGGTCTCTGGCAGTCTGATCATCATCAGTTAGCGATTTCCTATAAGCATATTCGGAAACGAGGAAATATCGACTGGCAAGTCGTACAGGATAGTAAGTATATTATCTATGCTGCTAGAACTCGCCCGGTCAAGCGGCTTAATGACGGGACTCTTCACATGGAGCTCTACACTTTGGAAGGCTACCTGACAGACCTACCCACCAAAGACGGCTTCAGCTATATGGATTTTCTATCTTCGCAAAAACAATTATCTTACCTATGACGGTGAGTCCTACAAGCGTATCAATTCTGGAAACAAGACTATTACCTGGAAAGATGGTTCCACCAGCCCTTATGGTGAACGAAAAACCACTATAGATGAGGTTTTTGAAGCATTCTATTTGATACTAATGGGGATTTGCTCAGTTCTTATCATTATAGAGGCTCGGCAAAAGAGGAGAGAAAAACTCAATGAGACACCAAACAAACAGAAAATACGCTGACCGAAAGAAACTCAACCGAAAGTATCATTCACAAAAAGCGTACCGGAAAGAACAAAAACGTAAAACGGGATGGTGTGCACGCTGGGATAAATTTACAGACCGTTTAGCTAACTTTGTTGAAATAGGTTTCCTAATCATCTTACCTATTTTCATCATCTATATTATTTTCTTTGATCATAATGTTTATAAAGACAGTATCTACGGTCTGTGGTAATCTGAAAATCATCAGCTTGCCATATCATATGGAGATTGTTCAAAGGGAACTAAACGTGATTGGGATATTGTTCAAGATGGAAATGTCCTCATTAAAGATGCACGCGTTGATGATATTAAACGCTTAGAGGATGGGACCCTCTACATTAAAGTTTATGCCAAGGAAAGTCTGTTTTCAGACCTTCCCACAAAGAACGACTACAACTATTTGAATATGTATGTCCGTAAAGACAATTACTTGACCTATGATGGCGAGTCTTATAAGCGTATCAATGCTGGGAACAAGACTATCACTTGGAAAGATGGTTCAAAATCCCTTTATGGTCAACGAATAACCTTGTTTAATCGTCTGAAACCTTATATCTTTTTTGGAATGTGGGGAGTATTTCTTGTATACGTTCTTTTCGTTGAATGGAAGATCAAAATAAAATATAAAAACAAATAAAACCACCCCTGCTTCTAGCTGAGCTAGATAGCCACGGGGTGGGTTTTTATTCTTATTAAGCAAGACTTGCCTCTTACAAAGGCTGTCAGTCTTATTTCACTTCGCCACCTTCAACAACGAGATCATCAGCTTTAGCTGCATCACCGTAGGTTGGGTGAAGTGTTTTTTCATAATCTTTGTGGAAGAAATTCTCTTCACCAAGTTTCTTAATGTCTTTATTGATAAAGTCAAGGAGTTCTTTGTTACCTTTTTGAACGGCTGGGGCAATAGTATCTGGGTCACCAAGCGATGTGATTCCAACTTCGTAACCTTTATTTTCTAGAGCCCAAGCAAGAACTTCTGTATTATCTGTTGAGAAGGCATCGCCACGACCATCAAGGAGGGCTTGATAAGCATCGCTATATTGATCATACTTTTGCAATTTGATATTTGGATAGTTCTTTTCAAAGTAAGTCTCAGCAGTCGTACCCTTAGTAACAATCAAAGTCTTACCTTCAAGTTCTTTAACGTCCTTAATGACCTTGTCTTTAGGTGACACCACACCGATTGAGACTTTCATGTAAGGGAGGGCAAAATCCACTTGTTTCTTACGTTCATCTGTTACTGTAAAGTTGGCAAGGGTAATATCTACCTTGTTTGAAATCAAGAATTCTGCACGGTTGGCCGCATCTACTGAGACGTATTTCGGTTTAACTCCCAAGTCTTTGGCCAAACGGTTACCAAGTTCAATATCGTAACCTTGGTAAGCACCCTTGTTATCTACATAACCGAAAGGTTTCTTATCCGCAAAAACGGCGATACGGAGTTCACCACTCTTCTTAATTTCTTCGATCGTACGTGCTTTGGCTGTTGATTTACCAGAGCTACTATTACTTGAGCAAGCAGTCACTGCCACCAAGGCAAAGATGAGGGCTAATAGGGCAAAAATTTTCTTTGTTAATTTCATAAATATCTCCTAAAATATTATATTTTCACTAAAAACAATGGGTTACAAATAGACACCAAACTGACTGAAATCAAAGACATTGAGGAACTCTTGAGCCCGCTGTGTCTTTGGATGATTGAAGAATTCTTCAGCAGTACCTTCCTCAGCGATGACACCCTTATCCATAAAGATAATACGGTCAGCGATGGCACGCGCAAACTGAAGTTCATGGGTTACAATCAACATGGTACATCCTTCTTGAGCCAGGTCATTGATTAATTCCAGAACCTCACGAACCATCTCAGGATCAAGTGAAGCCGTCACTTCATCAAAGAGGATAACTTCAGGATGCATGAGTAGGGAACGGACTATGGCTACCCGTTGCTTTTGACCACCTGATAGTTGTCGCGCAAAGCTGTGTTTCTTATCCAAAAGTCCCACACGGTCCAAGAGTTTCTCAGCCTCTGCAATGACTTCATCCTTGTTACGCCCTTGAGCTTTGACTGGCCCCAAAATCAGGTTTTGCAGGATATCCAAATGCGGGAAGAGATCATAACTTTGAAAGACCATTCCGATTTTCTGACGAATCAGGTGGAAATCCTTTTTACTACCAGTGATAGACTTACCATCTAGGAGAATATCGCCTCCTTGGATAGTCTCTAAGCCATTGATGCAGCGTAGCAAAGTCGATTTCCCACAACCTGAGGAACCCAGGATAACAACGACTTCACCTTGCTTAACATCTAAGGAGATGCCTTTGAGAATTTGATTGTCCCCAAAGGACTTTTTCAAATCCTTGATTTGTAAAATGCCTTCTGTCATCTTAATTCCTCCAACGATTTTCAAGATATGTAGACAGCTTAGATACTGGGTAACAAATGGCAAAATAAAGAATCAAAATTGTACCATAAATCCAGAAAGAAGCTGTTGGAATAGTCAGGCGGTTACTATCGATAATCTGCTGACCAACCTTGGTCACCTCAACCACGCCAATCAAAACCACCAAAGATGTGGTCTTAATCATCCGTGTCACCAGGTTAATAGCCTGAGGCAACAAGCGATGCAAGACTTGTGGGATAATCACATAGGTATAGAGTTGGCCATTGGTCAAGCCAAGTGCTCTTCCGCTCTCAAACTGGTGTCTAGGTAGTGACGTGATTGACCCACGCACCAAATCACCCATCTCAGCCGTTCCCCAAAGGGTAAAGACGATAATAGCCGATAACTCACCTGAGATATTGATATTAAAGTTCCTAGCCAGACCAAAGTAGACAATAAAGAGCAAAACCAATTGGGGCATGATACGAATAAATTCCAGATAAATACGTGACAAGAAACGAACAATCTTAGACTTAGAAGTCATGACAATCCCAAAAAGGGTTCCTAGTAAGAGGGACAGAAGCACCGAAACAATGGAAATTCTAATAGTTACGCCTAAACCTTGTAAGATACGTAGGAAATTATTCCCCTGAAGAAGAACCTGAAAGCCCGAATCCTGCATAGCGTAACCTCCTTTCAATCCAACTAAAGACTAGAGAAATCGGCAGCAACATCAAGAGATAAGCCACTACCAACATGCCTAGAGCCACATCAGTTTCGTTGTAAAGACCAATCAAATCCTTGGCCACATACATCAAATCCGCCAAGGCTACCGCTGAGAAAACGGATGTTTCCTTAATAAGGAAGATGACGTTAGCACTAAATGATGGAAGCGCCACAGCCACTGCCTGAGGAAGGACCACATAGCGAAAGACTTGGAATGGCGTCAAACCAATAGACAAACCCACTTCATGCTGGGTCTGACTAACAGCCTCTAGACCACTTCGGAAGGACTCCGCCATATAGGAACCACCCAAGAAAATCAAACCTACCACAGCACAGGCCTCTGACGATAGAACCAAACCTATACGAGGCAAGCCAAAGTAGAGAAAGAAGAGCTGAATCAAGAGCGGCGTATTACGAGATAACTCAATATAAGCCGTCGAAAGCTGACTCAAAATCGGTACTCGATAATGGCGAATAACACTCACCACCAAGCCCAAAAGGAAGGAACCAAGAATCCCCAGAACGGCAATATGTAAAGTTAAAAAGAATGCCTTCTGATAAAAGGGCAAATACTGTTGAACTATGGACCAGTCCAAAACTTACCTCCTCATTTAAGATGCAAAGGGCGTTTAAAATTCCGTAAAACAAATAGGAAACTGACGACGTGTGCTGGCACACTAGGAAGTTTATCTTTTGTTCTAGGAATTTAGCCTGTGCTCAATTCCATAAGATACAAAAGGCGTATAGAATTCCGTAAGCACTCACTGCCATCTACTTCTAGCCCTTTGACCTTCACTCGACTCTGACAGTCATTGCTATATGCAAATCCTCATCAAACACGAACGAATTGCTTTATTTCATTTGAAACATTAGATTTATTCTACCACCTGTTAGATTATTTGTATAATATCTATTTTTTATCGAGGTGATAAAGAAAAGATATAAATAAAACCTGGATTTCTGTAAAGAAAAAACACCTCAGTCTCAGAGATTTCTCCGAGACTAAGATGTCTGTGTTTTAAATCATATTTCTTAAATCAAATGGCTTTCACGTTTTTCGAACATTTCTTGTCCCAAGGCCACCAATTCCTTGATAAGGTCTGAGTAAGAAAGTCCCATATTTTCCCAAAGAAGTGGGTACATTGACCATTGGGTGAAACCTGGCATGGTGTTGAGCTCGTTAAGGTAGATGGCTCCATCCTCCGTCAGGAAGAAATCACAGCGGGCAAGACCACAACCACCTAGGGCACGGAAGGCCTTGGCCGCATAGGCACGGATTTGCGTCATGACCTCTGCAGGCACGTGAGCTGGGATATCCATGGTAATTTTATTGTCAATGTACTTGGCTTGGTAATCATAGAAAGCCACGTCTTTGACTACTTCACCTGGATCAGTCGTTTTGACAGTCGTATTGCCAAGGATACCAACCTCGATTTCACGGGCAACCACACCTTGCTCAATCAAGATACGGCTATCATATTTGAGAGCTAGATCAATTGCTACACGAAGCTCTGTTTCATTTTCAGCTTTAGAAATACCAACAGATGACCCCATGTTAGCAGGCTTTACGAAAACAGGGAGGGTCAATTTTTCAAGTGTCTCAGCTACTGCTGCTTCCAAATCTTCACCCTCGATGAAGACTGTGTAGGCAACCTGAGGGACACCTGCAACTTCAAGAATATGCTTGGTCATAATCTTGTCCATAGCCACACTTGATGAAAGAACATTGGTACCCACATATGGCAATTTGAGGGTTTCGAGGAAACCTTGGATAGACCCATCCTCACCCATAGGACCATGGAGAACTGGGAATACTACAGCACCTTCTTCATAAATATCGCTAGGTTTGATAGCCTGACTAGCCACAACTGTCTCATTAGTCATAAGTTTCTCATCATCACTTGGTGTTTCTGTAAATTCTTGTGTTTTGATAAAATCAGCAGACTGAGTGATAAAGTAGGTTTTAACCTCAAATGCGCTGTAATCCACCGCACGCATAACACTCTCAGCTGAGAGCACAGACACTTCACGTTCTGCTGAACGTCCACCGTAGAGAAGGATAAGGGTTTGTTTAGACATAAGTATACCGTTTTCTTTTCTTGATTTTCTAGTCTCAATTTTGAGAATATAATTACCTTAATCATATCACAAAAGTAAGGGATTTTCAAAAAGATTACAGGCAGAAAAAAACAGCCTAAGAGCTGTTTCATTCCTGTCTTAAATTTCGTCACCAAGTTCAAACTTAGTACCTTTGAGGGCACGTTTGAGAGACCACTTCCAAGGTTTCCCTTCGATAGTGACTTGTTTGTTTTCAAGGTCAACTTGAACCTTGTCTACGCCTTTAACAGCGGAGAGTTTTTCAGTAACGGTGTTGACACATCCTTGGCATTTCATTCCTGTAATATTATATGTTTTTGTCATTTTTCTTTCTTCCTTTGATTTAATTATTTTTTGATACACAGCTTAAGCGGCGGGAGTTATAAGTAACCGACGCTTAGACTTTACGACGTTTGAGACGTAGAGCATTGAGGACAACTGAGACAGAGCTAAAGCTCATGGCAAGTCCTGCTATCATTGGGTCAAGAAGGGGACCCCCAAAGAGGTGGAGGACACCCATAGCCACTGGGATAGACAAGATATTGTAGATAAAGGCCCAAAAGAGGTTCTCTTTTATCGTTGTGATAGTCGCCTGACTAATTTTCAAGGCCTTAACGACATCCATGAGGTTGGGTTTCATAAGGACCATATCGGCACTTTCCATAGCAATGTCTGTCCCTGATCCCATAGCAATACCGATATCGGCTGTCGCAAGAGCTGGGGCATCATTGATACCATCACCAACCATGATGACTGATTTTCCTTCTTCCTGAAGGTCGCTAATCACCCTAGATTTCTCTTGCGGAAGCACTTGACTGATGACACGCTTGATACCAACTTTTTGTGCGATAGCTTGAGCTGTTTGATCATTATCCCCTGTCAACATGATGACTTCCTTGCCCATTTGATGAAGAGCTGCCACCATATCTGCACTGTCTTCTTTAACCTGATCAGCTACACCAAAGAGGCCGATTAACTTACCATCTTCAGCTAGGAAAATAGGAGTTTGACCATCAGCCGTCAAGTGTTGGAAATCAGCTTGTGCTGAAGTCAAGTCGACTTTTTCCTCAGCCATAAGGGTTTGATTTCCAGCTAAATAAGTCTTGCCTGCATAGCTGGCAGTAAGTCCTCGCCCAGTCAAACTTGAAAAATTGTCCATCTCTAACAAGTCCAAGTTAGCATTTTCTGCTACTACAAGAATTGCTTGACCCAAGGGATGTTCAGACTTGGCTTCCAATGATGCCAAAAGTTGTAAGGCTGCTCCACTATTGCCATAGGTATAGCTAGAAACCAACTGAGGTTTCCCTTGAGTAATGGTTCCTGTCTTGTCAAAAACGAGGACATCAGCCTTGTGAGCTAGCTCGAGCACATCTCCACGCTTGTAGAGAATACCATGCTCAGCACCAAGGCCTGTACCAACCATGATGGCTGTCGGTGTCGCAAGTCCCAATGCACATGGACAAGCAATGACCAAGACGCTAACCGCTACAGTCATAGCGAAGGAAAAGGTTTGTCCCATGACAAAGTACCAGAAGAGGCCTGAAACAAGTGCGATAGCCATGACAACGGGAACAAAGACCGCTGACACCTGATCGGCAATCTTGGCAATAGGTGCCTTGGTTTGTTGGGCATCTTCAACCAATTTAATGATTTGGGAAAGCAAGGTGTCCTTACCAATCTTTTCAGCCTCATAAATCAAGCTACCTTGACCATTAATAGAACCTGCAAACACTGGTTTACCAACAGATTTTTCAATAGGGAGGGACTCACCTGTTAGCATGCTCTCATCAATCGCAGAGCTGCCAGAAATCACTCGACCATCCACGGCTATCTTTTCCCCAGGTTTGACCACAATATGGTCACCAAGAACAACCTTATCCACAGGAAGCTTGACTTCCTTACCATCACGAAGGACAGTTGCCTCCTTGGCTGACAAGTTCATGAGTTTCTTGATGGCTTCTGAAGTCCGACCTTTAGACAGGGTTTCAAAATACTTACCTAGAGTAATCAAGGTCAGGATAACAGCCACTGACTCAAAATAAAGTTGGTGGGCGTGATGGACATCTCCCAAAGAAATGTGATAAGTACCATAGAGACTATAAAGAAAGGCTGCCGATGTTGCCAAGGCTACCAAGGCATCCATGTTAGGATGACCTTTGAGCAGGGTACGAAAACCATTACTGTAGAAGGAACGGCCCAACCACATGACGGGCACTGTCAAAACTAGCAGCACCAAGGCATAAGTCAAGGCTGCATGGTGAGGAGATAAGAAGTTTGGCACAGGCAAACCGACCATTGGCCCCATAGCCAGATAAAAGAGAGGAATGGTGAAGACCGATGACCAAATGAAGCGCTCACGCACCTTATGAATCTTGTCTTCTTCTCGCTCTTCCTGGCTTTTGGCTGTGTCTGGATTGTAGACTTCAGCCTCATAACCAGCGTCAGCCACAGCTTTTTCAATAGCTTCTGGACTAACCTTATCCCCAGCGTAATCCACAGACATTTTTTCAGTGGTTAGATTAACCACAGCCTTGTCCACACCATCCAACTTATTAACAGCATTTTCTATATTGGCTACACAGGATGCACAGGTCATCCCATTAACCACAAAGGTTTCTTTTGCCATTTCCTATATCACCTCCATATGATGCCCACAAGCACATTGACCAGGCACACAGTCACAAACCACCTGATCCACAAGTTCTTTTGCTGCAAGTAAGGCCTGTAACTTATCCACATCAGCTTGCGTCATCGGTGTCTTTTCGATAAGTTGCCCCAAAAAATCGCTGTGTTTGGTCAAACAAATCTTCTCAAAAACAGCTTCTAAAGCCTGAAAATTCGCCTCATCTTCCCCCAAGCTAGCTTGATAGATAAAGCCTCGTCCTTGACGCTGACTGGTTAGGTAACCCTTATCCGCTAAACGTCTAAGCAAGGTCTTAACAGTCGAAGCCGACCAGTCCAGTTTCTTAGCTAGAATCGCTATAATCTCTGAAGAAGTCGCTTGCCCCTTAGCCCAGAGCACTCGCATGACTTCCCATTCCGCAGATGAAATTATCAGCATGATAGCTCCTTTCTGAATGTTATTATTCGTTTACGTTTGTAGATTCATTTTAACGCTATCATGAAAATATTTCAAGATTTTTCGTCTACATTTTTAGATTTATTTTGTTTAAAAATTCCAAGATAACTTCAAGGACCTTGGAAGACTTTCATTATCCTAGACAAAAATTATGCCTTTGGTTTTTTCTGATACCGTTTAGTCATAAGCATTATTCCCAAGACGAGTACAATGATAGGGATACTATATCCCAAATAAATCGTAGTGACCTGCAAACCACTCTTGATAAGCATACCACTGACAAATACAACACTCCCTGTCAAAACCTGATTCAAGACTTCGATTTTCAAATAAAGATTATTGAGTTGTAAGGGATTCAACTTCTCTTGCAGGTAAACATTTTGTGAGATTCCAGAAATAGTTTGACCAACAGCTAAAAAGATATAGCTAAGCAAAATAGTCGGTAGGTTAGGTATGAATGGAAAGACGACAACGTAACCCAAATAGACAAGAGACCCTAACAAGTAAATGGTCATAGGAGGGTATTTAGTGAGACTTTTGAAAGATAGAATTGAACTCGTTGCCAGAAAAGCAATGGCCAAGAAGGACAGAGAGAAAGAATAGGCCTGACTAGAAATACCAACATCCTTGGTCAGGAAGATAACCTCATAAGCATCATATAAGACACCCACTGACTGTAAGAGTATAGTCATCATAACCATCTTAAGGACGAAACTCTGCCTTCCAAAAATAGGGCTACCTTGACTAGTGGCAACCTCTTCTTCTGATTCATTCTCACGGTCAAAAATAATTGGTCCCAGTTTGAACAATAAGAGAGTTGCTAACAGCGTTAGCACACTGTAGACCAAAAACAAGCTCCCTAAATCAAGGCTACCCCAGAGACCAACTATCATAGGTGCTAAGAAATAGGAGGCCGACCCAATCATGGTATAGGTACTGTTAAATTTTTGTAAGTTGACTTTTTTAACAAGCACAGGCACCGCTGAGGACAACAAACTGTTAAAGTAGGTTGTCAACACTTCAATCAGAACCACCAAAGCAAATACAAAAACACTGCCCATGGCAAGATAGATCAAAGCAAGACAGACTGCCTTAAGCAGTTCAATACCAATCAAAACATATTTTTTATTTGTGATTTTCCCCACAAATTGATGTCCCACATTGGCAAGAAGCCCTCCTAAGAATTTGGCAATCCATAGCCCCAAGACATAGTCCACCGAGATTTTAGAGAAGATAATACTCAGTGCTATCGCATAGCCGTACTCGATAATCAGCGACAAAAATCTATTAAGGAAAATAATTCTGGAATTATTGGTAAACATTAACGATTTCTAAACCTTTTCTTTTTCATTACCCTTATTGTAATACTGAAAACAATAGCGGTCAATAGTCACTGACAACCCGATAAACGCATTAGAAAAGCACCTCCTAAGAGGTGCCTCACTTTACTAAGATAAGATTGAGTTAACAAGGCTACGTCCAAAATCTCTGCCTTCAACATACAAAAATGTAAACAAGCTAGAGTAAATAACAGCCAAGCAAATTATCATAAAGGGTATTGCTAGAGCTTTCTTGTTTGATACAAAGAATAAAAAATAGTATCAGCCATGTTCAGTGATGCCCTCTCTTCCTTTTTAGTTATAAAATCATTCTATATATTCCAAAAAGAAAAAATAGTGACATAAATGTCACCAAACAGGCTTATTCATTCAATACGAGATTTAACCCTCAGCTTAAACCCTTATAGAGGTACAAGGCACCAACCAAGAGAAAAAGAGTAACGCTCCTATTAAGAAACAGACCCCTAGTATTACCCTTAATGATACTTTCATTTGTCTACCTGCTTTCTATAAGTAAGACGAAAATAAAAACAAGAGATAAATTTAATTCGCTACAATCCACCAAAATTATAAGCTTGATAACTTAGAAAATCAAATCGTCCCCAAAGAATGATCTTGATAAAAAAATACTCCCCATTTCTGGAGAGCATCATCTGCTATTTTTCAAAATGTGAACCTAATGTAACAAATTCAGCGACTTCTTTTTCCTTACCGTCGTGAAGGTCACGGACAATTTTTGATCCCACGATAACACCGTCTGACACAGCGTTAAAGCGTTTGATGTCTTCCTCTGTTGACACACCGAAACCTGTGAGGACTGGAATGTTTGCATGGGCAGTCAAGTTGGCCAAGTGTTTGTCAAGGTCATCACTGTAATTACCAGTCTTACCTGTAACACCATTGATAGCAACGGCATAGATAAAGCCTTCTGCACCATCAATCAACTGTTTCTGACGGTCAATCCCTGTAGTCAAGCTTACCAAAGGCACGAGAGCAATATCACTGTCTTTCAAATAAGGGGTGATAAAGTCAGCGTGTTCGTCTGGCAAATCAGGAATAATGAGCCCCTTGACAGATGTCTCTGTCAAGTCCTTAACAAAGGCTTCAATACCATATTGATAAACTGGGTTGATGTAGGTCATGATAACCAAGGGCCCCTGTGTTTTTTGTTCTTGAAGCTTTTTGATAATAGCTGTCAAAGTCACATCTTTAGCCAAACTACGTTGTCCTGCTAGTTCAATAACGGGACCATCAGCCACAGGGTCTGACCATGGAATACCCACCTCAATAGCTGAGACACCACTATTCTCCAAGAGAGCGATAGTCTCAAAGAGCCCGTCTAGGCCTTTAGCGTGGTCACCCGCCATGATATAAGGTACGAAAATACCGCGTTTACTGTCTTTGATAGCTTGTAGGTGTTTTGTTAGTGTTTTTGTCATGGTTTATTTCCCTTCAGCTTCAGCTTCGAAACGTTCTTTAACCTGCATAACATCCTTGTCCCCACGACCTGAGAGGCAGACGATGAGGCTTTGGTCTGGCGACATCTTAGCCGCCACTTTTTGCGCAAGCGCAATGGCATGGCTAGACTCAAGAGCTGGGATAATACCTTCTAAACGTGATAGAAGTTTGAAACCTTTGAGAGCTTCTTCATCTGTGATAGAGTCGTAAGTCGCACGTCCAATTTCGTTGAAATAACAGTGCTCAGGACCAACCCCTGGGTAGTCCAGACCAGCTGAGATAGAGAAGGCTTCCATGATTTGACCATGAGCATCTTGGAGGACATCCATAAGGGCTCCATGAAGGATACCTGGACGACCTTTGGCAAAGGTTGCGGCGTGGTTTTCAGTATCAAGCCCCAAACCAGAAGCCTCAGCACCATACATGGCTACTGATTTATCATTAACAAATGGGTAGAACATACCGATAGCATTTGAACCACCACCGATACAAGCCATTACAGCATCAGGCAATTTACCGCCTGAAATTTCTGCATATTGACGTTTGGCTTCACGACCGATGACAGATTGAAAGTCACGAACAATTTCTGGGAATGGTGCAGGACCAAGGGCAGATCCCATGATGTAGTGAGCGTCATCAATACCTGCTACCCAAGCACGAAGAGCAGCATTTACAGCGTCCTTAAGCACGCGCGAACCATCTGTAACACTAAATACCTTGGCACCAAGCAATTCCATACGGAAAACGTTAAGCACCTGACGTTTAACATCTTCTTCACCCATATAGATTGTACAATCCATATCAAAGAGGGCTGCGGCTGTCGCTGTTGCAACACCGTGTTGACCTGCACCAGTTTCGGCGATGATTTTCTTCTTGCCCATACGTTTGGCAAGCAAGACCTGACCAAGGGCATTGTTAATCTTGTGGGCACCTGTGTGGTTAAGGTCCTCACGTTTAAGGTAAATTTGCGCTCCACCGATATGATCTGTCAAACGTTTGGCGTGGTAAAGAGGTGTTTCACGGCCCACATAGTTTTTAAGGAGGTCATCCAATTCCGCTTGGAAACTTGAATCTTCTTTGGCTTCACGATAGGCCTTATCCAATTCAATAACGGCTGTCATCAGCGTTTCGGGAACGAACTGACCGCCGAATTTTCCGTAAAATCCTTTTGCATCAGGTTGTTGATATGTCATGCTTTCACTCTTTCTATAAATGCTTTAATCTTCTTTAAATCCTTGTAACCATCTGTCTCTACACCTGAGGACACATCCAAGGCATAGGGATGGAAGGTTTCCTTGGCCTCTGCCACATTATCCACAGCCAAACCACCAGCAATGAAATAGTCCTGCTCAATCTGCTTGTCTGCCAAGAGTTGCCAGTCAAAGGTCTGACCACTGCCAGAAATGGGAGCATCAAAGAGAAGATAATCCGCCTGGCTCTTGACTTGAGAATCACTATCCGAAATCTGAATAGCTCGAATAACTGGTACTGATATCTCTGGAATCAGAGTCTCATCAAAAGTTCCATGAATCTGAACGATATCTAAGGGAACCTGACTAATCGCTTCTTCCAGTTCCTTAAGGCTTGGTGAAACAAAGACACCAACGATTTTTGTCTGGCCTGTCACCCCTTTAGCCAACTCGTGAGCTTGTTCAAGACTCACTTGACGCTTGCTTTTGGCGAACACAAAACCAATATAGTCAGCACCTGCTTTAACTGCAGTGGCTACTGCTTCTGGTGTCGACAGTCCACAAATTTTAACCTTTGTCAATTTGCAACTCCTTGACCTTTTTAGCTACATTATCAGCCGTCATAAGGGCAGTTCCTACCAGAATCCCATTAAAATATGGGGCAACTAGGGCAGCATCCTGACCTGTAAAAATAGCCGACTCAGAAATATAAATAGGTTTATCCTTGAAATGCGTCGATAACTCAAGACTGGTATTGATATCTGTCTCAAATGTCACCAAATTACGGTTGTTAACACCGATAATTTCAGCACCAATACGATGAGCCACCTCCAATTCTGGTAGATTATGCGTTTCAACCAAGACTTCCAAGCCAAGGCTAGTCGCAAAATCATAGAGCTCCTTGAGACGAGCTTCTGGCAAGGCCGCTACAATCAAGAGAATGACTGTCGCACCTGCATTACGACTACGCACAATCTGTTTCTCATCAATAATGAAGTCCTTAGCCAAGGTTGGAATCGCTACCTGTGTCGAAATTTCTTTCAAATAGGAAATATCACCTTTGAAGAAGACTTCGTCAGTCAAAACTGAAATCATGGCTGCCCCATTTTCCTCATAGGTCTTGGCCTGAGCCACAATATCCACATCCAGGTTAATATCACCAATACTTGGACTAGCTTTTTTCACTTCAGAAATAATTTGCAGCTTGTTTTGATTTGACTTGAGAAACTCATAAAGACGATAGGTCTGGCGCAAGGGCTGCAAGTCTTCCATGACCAATTGGGCCACTTCTTTTTCTTTTTGTTCTAAGATTGTTGGGAGAAAGGCTTTACTCATACTTGTACCTCTTGGAGTTGGCGAAGTTTTTCTAGGGCTGAGCCGTCCGCAATCAATTGACGAGCAAGCTCAACACCTTCTTTAATGGTCGCAACCTTACCATTGGCAAAGAAGCCAAGACCAGCATTAAGCACTGTTGTTTCAAGGTAAGGACTAGCTTCATTTTTCAAGACACTAAGGAGAATCTCTGCATTTTCCTTGGCGTCACCACCTGTGATATCAGACAACTCAACCTTTTCCATACCCAAATCTTCATAAGTGAAGGTGTGCTGGCTGATATGACCATCTTCCAAAAGGGTGTAGGTGTTAGTGCCGTAGAGGGCAGCTTCGTCCATATTATCAGGACCTGTAATGACAACCGCACGTTTACGTCTCAACTGTTGAATAGCATTAGCCACAATCTCCTGCAATTCCACACGATAGAGCCCCATGAGTTGCGTCTCAAGATCAAGCGGATTAGCAAGTGGTCCGACCAAGTTCATAATCGTTGGAATGCCAAGAGCTTGGCGAGCTGGGCCGATAAAACGCATAGATGGATGCATGGTTTGGGCAAAGATAAAGGCCAAACCAACCTCGTCAAGTGCTTTAGATAGAGTTTCTGTTGATGCCGCAACGTTGATTCCAAGAGCTTCAAGCACGTCTGCCGAACCAGATTTAGAAGAAATCGAACGGTTACCAGCCTTGGCCATACGAATACCACCTGCTGCTAGAACAAAGCAAACAGTAGTCGAAATGTTGAAGCTATAAGACTGGTCCCCGCCAGTTCCACAGTTACACATAGCATCTGTGAAAGTCTCAGGCAAAACAGTCGCATGTGATTTGAGGGCACGCACAATACCTGTGATTTCATCTGCTGTTTCTCCCTTAGTCTTAAGCCCAATAAAGAAGGCAGCAATCTGGCTCTCTGAGACTTCATTTTTGAGAATGCGGTCAAAGACTGCTTGGACTTGGTCTTGAGACAAGTCTTGGCGGTTTGAGATTTGTAAGAATATTTCTTTCATATCTATTTTCCTTTTAAAAACTGTTCAATGTTTTTCCGATGCACGAGGAGAAGTTTTGAGCCTAGACAAATCTAGTCCAAAGACTGTCCAATTAGCCTGCAACAATTTTTACAAAATTTTCAACCATCTTAAGCCCATCTGGACTTCCAATGCTTTCTGGGTGATATTGCAAACCGTAAATAGGTAGCTCCTTATGTTGAAGGGCCATGATTTCTTGATCATCAGTTGTGATAGCTGTCACATCAAAGCCCTCTGGCATTTGGTCAACAATTATGGAATGGTAACGCATGATTGGAACATCATTGTCGATATCCTTGAAAATAGGTGACGGCGTTTCAAAAGTGATGTTACTTTGTTTTCCATGCATGACATTTTTAGCCAAGCCAAGCTTACCGCCAAAAGTTTCCGCAATAGCCTGATGCCCCAAGCAAATTCCCATCATCGGTTTTTTACCAGCGAAATCCTTAATCATGGCTTCCATTTTACCCGCATCAGCTGGCCAACCCGGACCTGGTGAAAAGACTAGCCCATCAGCTTTTTCCGCTTCTTCATAAAGGTTAACATCATCGTTACGCAAGACCTTTACCTCTGTAAATGTCCCTAGGCATTGTGCCAAATTATAGGTAAAAGAATCATAATTATCAACTAGTAAAATCATTGGGCATCTCCTATTCTTGTCATAGCTTTCGCCTTGTTAATCGTTTCGTAAAATTCATTTTCGGGAACACTGTCGTAAACAACACCTGCACCTGCTTGAACATAGGCTTTTTGATTTTTGAGAATCATAGTACGGATGGCAATGGCAAAGTCCATATCTCCTGTCGCAGACAGATAACCAATAGCTCCCGCATAAATACCACGTTTTTCCTGCTCAAGCTCATAGATACGGCGCATGGCACGAATCTTAGGTGCTCCTGACACGGTTCCAGCTGGTAGGGTTGATTTTAGAGCATCTAGTGCTGTCAATTCAGGCAAGAGTTGCCCCTTAACCACACTGGTAAGGTGCATCACATAGCGGAAATACTCAACCTCCATATACTTGGTCACCTTGACCGTACCATTTTTAGCAATCTTACCAATATCATTGCGACCCAAGTCAACCAACATACGATGTTCCGCAGTTTCTTTGATATCATGTGAGAGTTCGTCAGCCAAGGCAGCATCCTCAGCTTCATTAGTACCACGAGGACGAGTACCAGCAATCGGGTTAGTTACTACCTCCGCATTTTTCACTGAAATCAAACTTTCTGGGCTAGCACCAATCACCTGATAATCTCCTAAATCATAGAAATAAAGGTAATTTGATGGATTAGTCACGCGCAGGTTACGGTAGTAATCCAAAGGATCTCCCTCAAAGTCCGATGAAAAGCGTTGGCTAAGCACACATTGGAACATATCTCCCTCACGAATAAGCTTTTTAGCCTTATCCACCATATCCATGAAGACCTCTTTTTCGATATGATTTGAAAATTGCAAGGCTTGCATGGCTTGAGGTGTAAACTCGTTTGGCGCCTGAGTTTGGAGGTTCGTTACCACCTGACCAAGAGCCTGACGCACCGCATCGTTGTCACGACCAGAGTAGATATTGTCTTCAACCACATAAACCTTTTCCTTCTTGTGGTCAAAAATCAAATAAGACTCGTAGATGAAGAAATGCATATCAGGTATTCCAATCGTATCTTCAGGAATGTCACCTATATTTTCATAGAGACCAATCATATCATAGCCTGCAAACCCGATAGCACCGCCTGCAAAAGGTAGGTCAGACTTGATACCCTTGACTGTTACTTGGTCCAAGTATTCGAAAGGATCCTGATCAATCGCCTTACCATTTTCATAAAGAACACCATCCTTGAAGGTTACTTCAAAGACTGGATTGTAGGCAACAATAGAAAAACGTGCGTTTTCCTTCTCACGAGGGATGGATTCAAGGATAACCTTGTGTTCCCCTTGAACACGCATATAAGCCAAGATTGGTGTTAAGGTATCGGCTGGTAAAATTTTTCTCATAATATTTCCTTTCAAACTGGTTTATCGAGAGTAATAAGACTGATGCAAGGCTCCTTTATAGGATGTATCGACACCATTTTTATTCGTTGTTCACTTTCTCTTCCAAATCAATAAATGCTTTAATCATGCTTCCCCAAACACTTTCAGCCACATCTGACGATAAGCCAAGCTCTAGTGCCTCCTTATGACGGTTAGTTATCACTTGGGCAACACGCTCACTAGCCTGGACATCAGCCTTGTCTCCCTTGGGCTTAGGCTTAAGCCGTCTTGCCTTTTCCACAAGTATTTGACGTTGGGTCAGTAGTCGAAGCAACTGTCTATCAATATTATCAATATCAATTCGAATATTGCTTAATGCATCCATACATACCCAACTTTTCATTAAATAATGTCATAAAACTTCTTTAAAGATAAAAGTAAACAAAAAACCTCACAGAGAAAAACTCTGTGAGGGCATTAAATTCAGTTTAACACGGTACCACCTCAGTTAATGGTCTCCAAAAAAACGACCATCATCTCTATCTCCTCTATCAAGGAGTTGCACGGTAAGGGGTGCCAACCGAGAAGAATATGTGTTACCTTCTCATTATCATCCAATCAGCCCAATGTTCGCTCATCTCGATTACCTACTCACAATCACCGCAGGCTCCCTGAAAATCTAAGACCAGTTACTTTCTGATTTGCTAACTATTGTACTCCTTTTTAGAAGGATGTCAAGAATTTTCTGTTAATTTTGACAATTCCTCCCTTATAAGATTCGTCTATACCTAATTCAGAGAGTGAGGTAGTCTTATTACCACAGTTTACAAAATAAAAAAGCCCCCAAAGGGACTCGGTATGATAAACAACGGCAGGGTGACAGTCCTGCATCTCTTTCAGACCCGAAGGTGCGGCGGCTGCCTCTTCCGCCCTCGTTGTTACTTCTCACCTATATTATATCACATTTTCTTAGCTCTACCAGCATTTAGATAATTTTTTAGCTTAGAATCTTTAATCACAAACATGGTACGGACATTAAGTTTATCACATAATCTGACCGCTACCAGAACATTACCATCAATACGTTTGATGTATTCCAAGGACTGGCCATTAGGATGGCGACCGATATAGTCCGGATGAGCAATAATCTTTGGAATACGTTCATAGGTGGCATCAAAATCACTGAATTCCTGGCGATGTTTTTCCATATGCTTCTTACGTTGTGTAGACAATGTGATTTCTTCACCAGGCTTGTAGTCCAAATCAAAAGCTTTAATGACTTTTGGCGTCAAGTACCCTACTGTTTTCATGCCTCTATTGTACCACACCTCATGTATATCAAGGTTTTTCCTACTGTTTAGGTATTAAAAAACTCAAGCCTGTTACCAAGATCGAGTTTTGATTTATGTTTTTTGGAAAGCACCTTGTTTGTAGCTGATCCAGAAGAAAAGTGGTGTACAGATAGCCATTGCTACCAGATAGATTGGCAAGGTGTAGCTATTAAGTGTCGAAATCTCAATCACATCTCGAAGATAATAAGAACTGATTAAGAAGCCAAAGACTGAGTAAATAATCAAGGCCACACGCCTCTTATTCAACGGGATACAAGCACGAATAACGGCAAGGACACCCGTTGATCCCATCATATAGTAAGACAGCGTCAGCATGTCCGTATTGCTCATGCCAAGATAGACCTGAGATAGATGGAAAATAAGAACACTGATAACCAGCATCAAGGCATTAGGAATAGACAACTGGAGCGAACGTCTGAGGAAATGTTTCTCGACAGGTCGAATATTACGTTCGAAGGTCAAAATAAATGGTGGAAGACCCTCGATAAATTGACCTGTCAAGGTCATCTGAACCTGAATGAATGGGAAGACCAAGAGGTACTCTGCCTTTCCAAAAACAATACTAGCAATACAGATAAGCCCCAAAAGGAAAGAATACACCGTTTTAATAAGGAAAATAGGTGCAATGTGGGCAATATTATTAACCACACGACGTCCCTCAAATAGAATTTCAGGAATATCCTTAAACTCAGAATCCATAAGAACTAAGTTTGCAATCTGACGTGTAGCAGGATCTCCCTCTGCCATAACAATCGAACAATCCGCTTCACGCAAGGCTAAGATATCATTGACACCATCACCAGTCATAGCTGTGGTATGGCCATTGGCATTAAGGGTTTGGATTAACAACTTCTTCTGATGTGGAGATACACGACCAAAGATTGCCGTATCTTCAGCCAAAGTCTCCAACTCCTCATCACTGACCTTAGAACAGTCTATATAGCTTTGATAATCTACAAAACCAGCCTGATGGGCAATATGAGAAACTGTCACCGGATTGTCACCAGAAATAATCTTAAGCGTCACATCTTCTGAACGTAGATACTCCAGTGTTTCCGCAGCATCCTCACGAATAGGATCGGCAATCTCAAGTAAAGTCAAGGCTTCAACGTCACTCGGTAAACTCATGGTCTCTATATCAACCGCTGACTGACTCCATGCCAAAATCAAAACACGAGACCCTCGTGCCTGAGCCTGATCGACTGCTTTGGGATTTTCCTTAAGAAGCATCTCAGGTGCTCCCAAAAAGAGAGTTCCAAGCCCATTAACGCTCACAGCACCCCATTTACGATTGCTTGAAAATGGAATAACGTCACCTACCTGATAATGATGTTTCAGACCCTCATAAGCATTTCGAATAGCCTGAGCTGTTGCATTTTTATCCTTGCTATGTTGCATATAAGCCGCAAGCAAACGCTCCAACTCCTCTTTCGTAAAACGCTCTGACAGTAGTTCCAGACCTTTAACTGTCATCTTTCCTTGTGTAATCGTCCCTGTCTTATCTAAACAAATCACGTCTACACGGGCCAAGGTTTCAACAGAGTACATCTCTTGCACCAGGATATGTTTCATCCCAAGTTTAATGACAGCCGTCAAAAGAGATGTAATAGTCAAAAGGGCAATTCCCTTAGGCAACATTCCCAGAAGGGCTGTCGAACTGGTAACTACCGACTCTTGAAGGGAGAGCTGTTTAATCAAATAAGCCTCAAAAAAGAGCGCAAGTCCAAACGGTATGACAATCTTTCCCGTAAACTTAGCAATCTTGTCCATATTATAAAGAATACGGGACACGATTGGCTTATGAGTCTTGGCCTCTAGCATGAGCTTGTTGGCGTAATTGTCCTCGGCTACATGAATGACTCTGGCATAGACCTGACCACTCACAAGATAAGAACCAGAGAGCAACTCCTTCCCATCTTTCTTTAGAATATTATCACTCTCACCAGTCAGCATGGCCTCGTTAAGTTCGGCTATCCCATCAACAATCACGGCATCACTAGGAACCTGCTCACCCGCAGACAAGAGCATGACATCATCCAAGACGATATCCTTAGGATTAATAGAAACAAGCTGTCCATCACGTACCACACGAATCTGATCCTTATTCATGAGATTGAGCTTATCAATCATGCGACGGGCACGCAACTCCGTCATCATCCCCGTAAAGGCATTAAACACAACAATCCCAAAGAAAAAAAGATTAGACCAAGCCTGAACAACAATCAAGGCCACAAAGATTGCAAAATTAAGCACATTAAAGGAGTTGAAGACATTACGCCTAAAAATCTCCCAATTGCTAGAGCCAGTTTTTGCTTTAAAATGATTTGTTTTACCGGCATCTATCCGCCGCTTGACCTCCACCTGCGTCAAGCCTTGTAACTGTTTTTTCATAACTTTCATAGTAGCATAAAAATGAGGTGTTTTCAAAGGTTAGCCGTCAGAGTTGAGCACTCCAAAATTCATTTATGTTATTCTTCAAAGTATACAAAAAAACTTCTGAGTACCTAACTAAGAAAGTCTTTTAAATTAGTACCTAAGGTACGGATATTTCACCTTAGGAACCTTTACTTAAGCTATCACAATGTCATGCTTCTAAATAGCAACTTTTGCTTCGCCAAGACTATTAAATTGAATACCATTTGAAGCTAGGGGTGTTTGAATTTCAGTTGTCATTGTCTTCTCCCCATCATTAACAAAGAGTTCAATGGATAATTTATCAAGAACAAAATGCAATTCAAGTTCATCAGAGGAGCCAACAAACATTTTACGCTAACAATTTAAATCAGAAGTCAGACCTGAATAGGTTCTATCCACTTAAAGTGTTCCTTGTTTTTTATTATAAAGGAAACGTGTATAAGTAGAATCAGAGACACCAAAGTCTATGGCAAATGATTCAAAGTCATCACCCGATAATTTAATATCTAAATCGATTTGACGACCTTCGATCCCTTTAATTGTAACTGACTCACCTTTAACAACACCATTATAATTCACCTTATTAGTAAAATAATTTCGAAGCTCTGAAATCGGACGTTGATATAATTTACCATTTTTAATTGAAAGTTCTCTTGGTAGAGCTATCATTCCTTGCCACTTTTGTCCCTTAGGAACTGATAGATTATCCCAAGATTTCAACCAAGCCACCATAACGCGACGTCCGTCAGGTAGCAGAGTCGTCTGAGGTGCATAAAAATCTAATTCATAATCAATTTGATGCGGCTATCCCTTATCAAACACATGATTTTCCTTATCATAGTTTCCAACAAAATAGACTGCATTATGGCCATTATGGAATTCATAACCTCTTGCTGACATATCTTGCGGTGAACAAATTAGAACAGCATTAGAGTCAAGGTTGAAGAAATCTGGACATTTCCACATACTACCAATCGTATGATCTTCATCACTGGCAAGAACACTTTCATACTGCCATTCTCTAAGATTTTCACTAGAAAACAAGATAACCTGACCACAATTCTCATCATTGAGATTACCGGCAACTAACCAATATCTACCATCCTCAAACCAACATTTTGGATCTCTTAAATCAGTTTTGTTGAATCCATCGGGTAACTGGTCCCCTGAAATAACTGGATTTTTCTCAACCTTTTTATAAGAAATACCGTCACCTAAAGCCAATGATTGTGTTTGTCGAACAACCTTGACACCTTTGACTTCTTCTTCTCTGACACTAGTATAAATTAGTGCAAGACCTTCATCAGTTTCAATAGCACTCCCAGAGAATACTCCTGCTCAGTCACACTCTTTATCTGGCGCTAGTGCTACAGGAGCTTCATCCTATTTTACCAAATCCGAGGTTACCGCATGTCCCCAGTGCATTGGTCCCCAATTGGTTGCGTGGGGATCAAACTGATAAAACAAGTGAATCTTGTCATTATAGAAAGAAAATCCATTTGGGTCATTAATCCAACCGACTGGTGCCGTCAAATGAAAAGATAGACATTCCTTAGTATCAATTCTATGTTTATCAATATAATCTTGAGCTTTTTTAAGGTCAACATTCTTCCTTCTCCTCGCACTATTTAATTGATGACTTCTTCAGTATCGATATCAAAGAAGTGTAGTTTGTGTGACATAAAGACAAAACGAACCTCTTCCACAACTTCACTAATATCATACTTAGTTACACGAGCAACTGTTGTTTCTCCACCAAATTCAAAATACAAGTTATTCTCATTACCCATAATTTCAGTATTGTTGATAATAGCAGTTTGTTCATTTCCTGCATAAACTTTTAAGTTTGCAGGATCAAATTTAATATCCTCACCACGAATACCCAAAATAACACGATTACGACCAACTAATTTCTTAGCGAGAACTTCTGGAATTTCAATGGTGTTCCCATCTTCAAACGTAACGGTTTTTCCTTGAATACCAACATTGTAGAAATTCATTTGAGGGGCACCAATGAAGCCAGCAACAAACTTGTTTATAGGATGCTCATAAAGATCCATTGGAGCGCCCACTTGTTGAATTACCCCATCCTTCATAATAACGATTCTATCAGCCATAGTCATCGCTTCAACCTGATCATGGGTAACGTAAATAGTTGTGGATCCTAGATTTCTGTGAAGACGACTAATTTCTTCACGCATACTAATCCGTAATTTGGCATCTAAGTTTGAAAGAGGTTCATCCATTAAGAGCACTTTCTGATCTTTGACAATTGCACGTCCCAGAGCAACACGCTGACGTTGCCCACCAGATAGATTCTTGGGTTCACGGTTTCTATACTCTTCAAGACCAAGGATATCAATTGCCCAGTCGACCTTACGTTTAATTTCATCTGCAGGAACTTTCATATTTTTAAGCCCATACGAGATATTCTTTTCAACAGTCATATGAGGATAGAGGGCATAGTTTTGGAACACCATTGAAATACCACGGTTGGGAGGTGAAACCTCATTCTGATGTTATCCTTAAGTCTTAGAGTCACTATTGTATAATTTAGACAAAGAACAAAAACCGAAAGTACTCTGTTTGGATGAGCCGACCAATGGGCTAGATTTGCTAGCAAAAAAACAGCTGATGACTCTTTTGTAGGATTATGCTCGTCACCATCAAGCCAGTATTTTTATCACCAGTCATGATGCTAGTTTTATCGAGAGGTCAGCACTCGGGTGGTGGTAATTCAGGAGGGGCGGCTTTATCGTGACGGAACCTTTGAAGAGATTTTTAGCAATGTCCACCAGTATGCAGTCTATCACTTGCTTCTAGATAAGAGTACAGAAAGTGTACTGAAACAAAGATTCCCTGAGCTGGACTACAAGGTGCTTAACGGTGGGATTTCGGTAGAGACCAGGAATCCAGACCTTTATCGGCTATTGCTGGAAGAAACAGAAGTCTTGCAGTTCACCCGAGAACCTGCCTCTTTGGAAGATTTGCTGTATGAGGTGCTCAAATGATGCTATCAGCGATTGGGCGAGAGTTTAGTCGTCAACTCAGCGAATACAAACAGTTCAAAGTCAATCTTCTCTTTGCCAACCTGGGAATTTTCTTTCTAGTTACGGGTTTTCTGACCTATTTTGACAGCCAGCAAGATACTTTTGAGCTGTTTATCTTGCTTTTTACTTGGTATTTTTCTAGCCACAGTATCACCCATCCAACCTATTTTATCGAGGATGAGATTTCAGATCGCACCATTATCAACGTGATTCAGAGTCGGCGGAGCATCTTTGGCATGCTTTTTATCAAAATTATCGTACAGATTTTGTTGGACTTGGTCAAGGCCATTCCTTTGTTTTGCTTGGTTGCCTTGGTTCAGCAGATTGCCTTTCCTACTGACTGGGTCGTTACATTTGTTACTTTTCTTCTGTCCTTTGTGGTTATTGCGTCCCTTTATGGTCTAGGCTTTCTCTTTGCCAGTTTTTCCTTTGTCTTTACAAAAATTTCCAGTATTACTAGCCTCCTTGCTTACGGGATTCTCTTTTTGGTTGGTTTTCAGGAACAATCGAGTCATTTGATTGCTACTTTAATTCGTTTCTTGCCTTTCCATCTCTTGGTGAGTTTTATCCGCCAGCCAAGTTGGTTCGTTCTTTTATTATTACTGGGATACGGTTTGATTTACTGGCTATTGGGTTACTTGTGCTTTCAAACTTGTTTGACCTATGCCAAAAAGAAGGGAAGTTTGTTCCATGTATAATGAAGTGAAGCGATTTTATCTCTTTCGCAGGAGACGCTGGGCGGATAACCTGTTTGACACCCTCTACCACGTCTTTTTCATTCTTGGTTTTTATAGCCTTTTGAGGGGAAATTCTGACTTTCAGTTGTCCTATTTCTATTATTATTTCATCTTGACCAATGTGGTCTCCTTGGGAAATGAAGAGTTGGAGTACGAGATTCGGTCTGGGCAATCTTTTGGCACCCAGTATGCTTTACAATCAGTGTATAGAATTTACCTGCAACGAGCAGTGGTTTACTTTGTTTGGTTGTCTTTGATCTTCTGGATTGCTCTGCTTTTGGATCAAAATCGACATTTAAGTCTGTTAATCCAATTAAAATTCTGATATCGTTATCCATGTTGGGATATCCTTTCGAGGGTATTTTGGGCAGACTGGTTGCAGCTGGTCTGCCCTTTTTTATTTTTACACCAAAAAAAGGTACCAACAACCAATCGCGTGAGCGAGTGGTCATCAGTACCAAATATTTTAGAGCCGCTGTTTACAGGCCCTTTATTTTGACTGGTGTTTGAAAAGGGTGTATACTTTAATTTGAAAAGGGTGTATACTTTAATATGTAAGATTATTGAGATAGGGTGGATAACATGTTAGAGAAACAAGTGTTTAGCAAGTTTTTGTCAAAAGCTTTTGATGTGCCCGTTATGGTGACATATTGGGATGGTAAGTCAGAAAACTACGGGGACGGCTTACCAAAAATTCACATCAAGTTGAATGAGAAACCAAACATGAAGTCCTTAGCCAAGATGCCAACATTGACACTCGCTGAGGCGTACATGAATCGTAGCATTGAAATTGAAGGCAGCATTCAAGAATTGATTGCTTCCGCTTACCGTCAATCCGGTAGTTCTTTAACTGATCAAAGCGGTTTCAAGGGCACGTTGACGAAAATGCTACACGGCCACGATAAGAATGAATCTAAAGAAGA
>DOTL01000017.1 GCA_003521145.1 Streptococcus sp.
CTATAGTTGACAAAGAGCCCTTTAATCTGTCTATTTCTACTTGTTCATAAAGTAGATGATAATCACCAATACTGCTACAATAGCTAGGACAACGGCCAGGAATCCTAGCATGTAACGCAAGAGAAAGTAGGTAAATGGAAAATTTTCTTTCATTTTTTACTTTGCTTCATACCATGTGCGGCCGTCGTTCTCATCTGCGATGAGAGGGACAGCGAGTTCGACTGCAGCTTCCATGGTTTCTTTAACCAAGGCTTTCATCGCTAAAAGTTCGTCGTTTGGCACCTCAAGGACGATTTCATCGTGCACTTGGAGGAGCATCTTAGTTTTATAGCCACCTTCTACCAAAGCTTTGTCTAAGTTATTCATAGCAATCTTGAGGATATCAGCGGCACTTCCTTGGATAGGTGAGTTGATGGCTGTACGCTCTGCGAAGTTGCGAACATTAAAGTTACGGGAATTGATATCCGGCAACTCACGACGGCGATGGAAGAGAGTTTCTACGTAGCCTTTATTCTTGGCCTCACGGACCACATTTTCCATATAGGCCTTAATACCTGGATAGCGCTCAAAGTAGGTATTGATATACTCCTTAGCCTTCTTACGGCTAATGCCAAGGTTGTTGGATAGACCGAAGTCAGAAATGCCATAAACGATACCGAAGTTAACAGCCTTGGCGTTACGACGATCGTTAGGTGTGACATCCTCTGGCTTTTCGATACCAAAGACACGCATGGCGGTAGAGGTATGGATATCTGCCCCCTCTTTAAAGGCAGCAATCAAATGCTCATCTCCCGAAATGTGAGCCAGCACGCGCAACTCAATCTGTGAGTAATCCGAGCTTAAAAGCACTGCGTCCTCAGTCGATGGGACAAAGGCCTTACGGATGAGACGACCTTGCTCCAAGCGAACAGGGATATTTTGCAAGTTAGGATCCACTGATGACAAACGACCTGTCTGAGTTAGATCTTGCACATAACGGGTATGAATCTTGCCATCCTCAAGGATATAATCCTGAAGCCCCAAGACATATGTAGACTGAAGCTTAGTGATTTGGCGGTACTCCAAAATCTTAGCTACGATTGGAGCAATTGGTGCCAAACGTTCAAGGACATCCACAGCCGTTGAGTAACCTGTCTTGGTTTTCTTAGTGTATTCCAAAGGCATTCCCATCTTTTCAAAGAGAATAACACCCAACTGTTTAGGTGAATTGATATTGAATTCTTCACCCGCCATCTCGTAGATTTCTTGGGTCAATTTGTCAATGACTACTTGGTTTTCCACTGCCATCTCGTTAAGGGTTTGTCCCTTAACCTTAATACCAGCGATTTCCATCTTAGCTAATACATTTGCCAGTGGTAATTCCATGTCAAAGAGGAGATCTGATTGGCCGTGTTCAGCCAATTTTTCGAGCATGACCGGTTTGGCAACCTGAAGGACTTTGACTTTTTTAGCCAGGTGGCTGAGCAAGACCTCTTTTTCAGGAACCGCACGCTTAGCTCCCTTGCCATAGACCACTTCATCTGTTTCCAACGGTAGGTCTGTATAGAGACGGGCAATAGTTGACAATTCATTGTCTTCAACAGTTGAGAGCAGATACTTGGCCAGACGGGCATCGAAATTAGCCGTAGGCAAGTCAATACCTAGATGGCTCAAGAGGACCTTACTACGCTTGAAATCGTAGATATTAACAGCTTTAGAAAGAGCTACCTGGAAGGCGTCTGATTTGAGTAGGTCAGTATCTGTAGATGCATAAATCTGCTTGTCATTCCCCCAAGCAAAACCGATGATAGGTTCTGTGTGATAATTGTCACCGAGGATTTCAAAATAGAAGAAATCATCAGAGCTAAAGTGATCTTCTGTCACTTGACTAGGATCTGCGTAGGCCACATCAAAATCTTGTGGCACAGCCTCGCCACCAAGGGCATTTTTGAACTGAACAAAGCCCATCTCGTCATAAAAGACTGCCAATTTTTCAAGGTCAGGTCCCGTAAAGGCCGTATCATCTAGGCCAATTTCAATTGGAGACTGGGTATCAATAGTCGCCAAGGTCTTAGAAAGAAAGGCTTGTTCCTTATCATTGATGAGATTTTCCTTCATCTTGGACTTCTTCATCTCATCAATATGCTCATAGATACCTTCAAGGGAACCGTGTTCCAAAAGGAGCTTGAGACCAGTCTTCTCACCAATCTTAGTAACTCCTGGAATATTATCGGACTTATCACCCATGAGGGCCTTAAGGTCTATGAATTGCGCAGGGGTAATACCCATTTTCTCCATGAGGTAGTCAGGTGTGAAGGCCTCAAACTCAGTCACACCTTTCTTCGAAATCTCAACGACTGTGTTTTCATCAGTCAGCTGAATTAAGTCTTTATCCCCAGAGACAACAGTAATTTGATAGTCCTCACTGGTATTTTCAGCCATCTTAGCTAAGGTACCGATAATGTCGTCTGCCTCGTACTGAGCCAAGTCATAATAGGCGATTCCACGTGCAGCCAACATCTCACGGATATAAGGAAACTGCTCACGGAATTCCTCTGGAGTCTTGGCACGACCAGCCTTGTAGTCTGCAAACATCTCTGTACGGAAAGTTGTTTTACCCTCATCAAAGGCTACCAAGACATGAGTGGGTTGGATACGATCAAGCAGGTTGTCCAACATGAGGTGGAAACCGTAGATAGCATTGGTATGAAGGCCGTTATTGTTACGAAAATGGTCAATTTGATTATAGAGTGCGAAGAAAGCACGAAAGGCAACGGATGAACCGTCAATTAGGAGTAATTTTTTCTGATTAGTCATAGGTTTATTATAGCATAGATGAGAGCATTGGTTTTGATTGAAGACCTCTTATTTTAGGGAGACTCTTTTGTAAAAATAGCTAGTCAACATCTGATGACAAAAGTCCGCTCATAAAACGACCTCAGGCATTTCCCACCTCCACGCCCCATAGGCAAATATGATATAATAGAAGCTATGAACACAAAGATTTTAGACCAATTAGAATTTAACAAGGTCAAGGACCAGTTCACAGAATACCTGCAGACCGAACAGGCTCAGGCTGAGTTACG
This sequence comes from Streptococcus sp., assembly GCA_003521145.1. Taxonomy (GTDB): domain Bacteria; phylum Bacillota; class Bacilli; order Lactobacillales; family Streptococcaceae; genus Streptococcus. The sequence goes on from DOTL01000017.1 coordinate 3,066, forward strand.
TGACTTGGTTCCTATGACCAATCCAGAAAGAATTCAAAATCAATTTACAGAAATCCAAGAAATGGCTGAGATTTTCATAGAGCATCATGGCTTTGCCATTGGTAGCTTGCGAGATATTTCTGAGCCCTTACGTCGCTTGGAACTGGATGCTGACCTCAACATCCTGGAATTCATTGCTATCAAGAAGGTGCTGCAAGCTTCAGCTGACCTTGGTCGCTTCTACGCTGACCTTGAAAATGTTGAGCTCGTCGCTCTTAAACGTCTTTTCGAAAAAATTGAAGCTTTCCCAAGTCTACAAGGCAGTCTTCAAAGCATCAATGACGGTGGTTTCATTGAGCATTTTGCTAGCCCAGAGTTGCAAAATATCCGTCGTCAACTTAAATCTTGTGATGATGCCATTCGTCAGACCTTGCAAGACATTCTCAAGAAATCTGGCCACATGTTGGCTGAGAGTCTGATTGCTAGTCGTAATGGTCGTTCAGTGCTTCCTGTCAAAAATACCTACCGTAACCATATTGCTGGGGTTGTACACGATATCTCAAGCTCTGGAAATACAGTGTATATCGAGCCTCGCGCCGTTATCCAGCTTAACGAAGAAATTACACAATTACGTGCAGACGAACGCCATGAGATGGCCCGCATACTGCATGAACTATCTGATCAACTCCGTCCACAGGTTGCTGCTATCGCTAACAACGCTTGGATTTTGGGCCACATGGACTTCATTCGAGGAAAATACCTCTATCTCCATGATAAAAAGGCAGTTATTCCAAAGATTAGCGACAACCAAACACTACAACTACTTAACGTTCGTCACCCTCTCTTGGTCAATCCAGTAGCTAATGATTTACGCTTTGATGAGGACCTCACAGCTATTGTCATCACAGGTCCCAATACCGGTGGTAAAACGGTCATGCTCAAAACTTTAGGACTATCACAACTGATGGCTCAATCAGGGCTTCCAATTTTGGCTGACAAGGGTAGTCGTGTAGCCATTTTCCAAGAGATTTTTGCGGACATCGGAGATGAACAGTCTATCGAACAGAGTTTGTCAACATTCTCTAGTCACATGACGCACATTGTCGAGATTCTGGACGCTGCCGACAGTAACAGCCTTGTCTTGGTCGATGAGCTTGGGGCTGGTACCGACCCTCAGGAAGGGGCTAGTCTAGCCATGGCAATCCTAGAACACCTCCGTTTAAGCCAGATTAAGACCATGGCCACCACTCACTATCCTGAGCTTAAGGCCTATGGGATTGAGACGCAACATGTAGAAAATGCCAGCATGGAGTTTGACACAGCGACTTTAAGCCCTACCTATCGTTTTATGCAAGGAGTTCCTGGTCGCTCTAATGCCTTTGAGATTGCTCGACGCCTCGGTTTAAATGAGATTATTGTCAAGGAAGCAGAAAAACTCACGGATACTGATAGTGATGTCAACCGTATCATCGAGCAACTTGAAGCCCAAACTGTGGAAACACAAAAACGTCTGGAACACATCAAGGACGTTGAGCAAGAGAACCTTAAATTCAACCGTGCGGTCAAGAAACTCTATAATGAATTCTCCCATGAGTACGACAAGGAACTCGAAAAGGCTCAAAAAGAAATTCAAGATATGGTGGATACAGCTTTGGCTGAGAGCGATAGTATTCTCAAAAATCTCCACGATAAGAGTCAACTCAAGCCTCATGAAGTTATCGACGCCAAAGGAAAACTCAAGAAACTTGCCCCACAAGTGGACCTCTCTAAAAATAAGGTTCTTCGTAAGGCCAAGAAAGAAAAGGCTGCGCGCGCCCCTCGTGTTGGAGATGATATCATCGTTACTTCTTATGGTCAACGTGGTACGCTTACCAGTCAAGCTAAAAATGGTAACTGGGAAGCCCAAGTAGGTCTCATCAAGATGACACTCAAGGCAGATGAATTCACTCTGGTTCGTGCCCAAGCCGAAGCCCAACAACCTAAGAAGAAACAGATTAACGTGGTTAAAAAAGCCAAGAAGGCATCTGGTGGTCCTCGTGCCCGTCTAGACCTTCGTGGGAAACGTTACGAAGAAGCCATGCAAGAGCTTGATGCCTTTATTGACCAAGCCCTACTTAATAACATGAGTCAGGTGGACATCATCCACGGTATTGGTACAGGTGTCATACGTGATGCTGTCACCAAATACCTCCGCCGTCATCACCATGTTAAAAGTTTTGAATATGCACCACAAAGTGCCGGTGGTTCCGGATGTACCATTGCAATCTTAGGGTAAAAGTAGTTAGGAAAGACTGAGACCTTGTGTCCGGTCTTTTTCATATCCTACCAAAACAAAGAACAAAAAAACCTCCTTAATCAAGGAAGACTTCTATTTTCTATATCACACTTGTCCACAAATGCTGGATAATCTGACTAACTGGAAAATAGCCATTAATCAAGATACGTAAAACCCAGCTCGATGACAAGAGCGTTTGAATGTTGTTCATAGGAACAGTCGCAAGAATATTCCCCAACATAGTCAAAGGCACAAGACTCACTAAGGTGGCCAAGATGCCACCTACCACTTGGTAACGTCTTTGATCAAGCCGCTCAATTCTCACAAAGTGGAAGAAAATACCAAGAAAGCGTAAGCCATAATAGGCTATACAGTAGATAGCAAAATAAGCCACGCCCGCATAATAGACAAGGTCAAGTGAAAAGATGTTCTGATTTTTAAAGAAAGCTATACTAGCATCCTTGGTTGGATTGGTATAAGGTACCCAAAGATTGATAGCCTCTCCTAACGACCGGTAGAAATAGGCCGCCACACACATGGCAATAATGACTGAAACCACATAATAACCTTGCATAAAGAGACCTCGACGGTAGCCAATGTAGAAATTCCAAGCCATAATGGCTAAGACAAGGAGTCCAATCATGCGTCATCCTCATCGTCATTTGTAGCTGTCGCCTTGACCTTAAGTTGTTCAAGTTGCTTAGCTCTCAACGTTTCCAACTCTTTTTCCATATCTTCAACTTGGATTTCACGTTCCAACTGAGTCGACAAAGAATTAATAGCCATTAGGATAGCAATCGTTTCATTGTCATCATTTTTCATCTGCTCTTTGATAATTTTATATTTCTCGTGGGCAACACGCTCCACCTCTTCCATGAATATGTTGTCCTTATCGGTTGTTAGCGTGAGGTTCTTCTCTCCAAAATGAAATTTGTAACGGTTCTTATTTACCATTTGCTTGTTAACTGCCAATCAATGGTGGTCACGGATTCGCCACCGCAGCTTCTCCTTATATTATTGCTTTTATATCACCTTTTTTGGGCAAGATTCAGACTCTTACTCTGAGGCGTATTTGACACTTAAATGCCAACCCATTTCCTCTAATTGTGGAAAAAGGGCATGGTTAGGCATTCTCTTTCTAATCATTATATCCTAAATTTTAACTTTCGTAAATTTTAGACTTTGCACTTCTCTAGAAAAATAATTTTCAGGGATTTCGAGTCTGTAAAATATCTACCAATTCTCCTTTTTTGTGCTAAAATAGATTTCATGGGCACAATCGTATTAAAAATGACAGCAGAGCAGATTTCGACACTCCAGAAGGACCTAGCAAGCTATGCGACTGCGACTAAAAATCCTTATGCAAGTTTTTCAGCCAAGGTCGATGGAATAAGTGTCATCACCTATACTTCAGGAAAGGTAACTTTCCAAGGTGCTAAGCCAGAAATCCTAGCTAGCCGTTTTGGATACCAAGCTGAACCTAAGCATTCACCTGATGGGCAAAACCTAGCCCTAATTGGATCAGACGAAGTCGGAAATGGCTCCTATTTTGGTGGTCTAGCTGTTGTAGCTAGTCTAGTTACCTCAGCTGACCATGCCTTTTTGAAGTCTCTAGGAGTTGATGATTCTAAAAATCTTAACGATATCAAGATTCGTCATATTGCTCCTATTTTGGAGGAGAAAATTCCTCACAAGGCACTCCTTCTTTCGCCTAGAAAGTACAATGAAGTGGTTGGAGACGGTAAGAGTCATAATGCTGTGTCTGTTAAAGTAGCCCTCCATAATCAGGCTATCTTCCTATTGTTACAATCAGGTGCTAAACCAGATAAGATTGTCATCGATGCCTTCACCAGCGAGAAAAATTATCAAAAATATCTCAAGAACGAACGTAATCGCTTTGACTTTCCTATTACTTTAGAAGAAAAAGCCGAAGGTAAATACCTAGCTGTCGCGGTGAGCTCTATCATCGCCCGCAATCTCTTCCTGGAAAATCTGGATAAACTCAGCCAAGAAGTAGGTTATACTCTTCCTTCAGGTGCTGGTGCTAAGTCCGACCAGGTCGCAGCCAAGCTTCTTCAAGCCTACGGAGATCAGGCTCTCCAAGCTACTGCTAAATATCATTTCGCCAATACTAAAAAAGCCTACCAACGCTTAAAATAACCCTGAAAGGCCTTGACTATGAAAAACAAATGGACCCAATACTTTCTCATTTTCCTTCGTGAATGGGGACTCTTTATCCTCTTTATCATATTCTTCCTCTTGACTCGCCTCTTCCTCTGGCTTCCTGTTCAGGTTGACGGCCACTCAATGGATCCAACTCTCGCCAATAACCAGCGTGTTATTGTTTTGAAACACACATCCATTGAACGCTTTGATATTGTCGTTGCCAAGGAGGTTGAAAATGGTAAGACGAAACAAATCGTAAAACGTGTCATTGGGATGCCAGGTGATACCATTACCTATCAAAACGATAAACTTACTGTCAATGGTAAAGAAGTCAGGGAAGAATACCTCAAAGAATTCCAAGCTGCCTTTGCCAAAGATAAGCTACGAAAAGAGTATACTTACAACGACGACAAGAGTAAGAGTGGCTACTTCCAACAACTGGCTAAGGATGCCAAAGCCTTTACAACCACTGCTGACGGTAACACGACCTTCTCTGTCACTGTTCCTGAAGGCAAATATTTCCTACTTGGAGACAACCGTATTGTTTCCAAAGATAGTCGAGCAGTTGGTTGCTTTGACAAGAGTGCTCTTGTAGGGGAAGTTAAATTCCGCTTCTGGCCACTTAGTAAAATTGGTACCGTTGAGGACAATTAAAAACACTAAATAAGATAAGGTTGGGGAAACCCAGCCTTATTATGTACCTAGGAAAAACACATGCAAGAATTTTATTTTTCAGGAACTATCGAACGCGTCATTTTCGAAAACGCTAGTAATTTTTTCCGTATTCTACTCTTAGAAATTGACGAAACAGACAGTGATTTTGAGGACTATGAAATCATTGTCACCGGAACCATGGGAGACGTTATGGAGGGTGAAGATTATACCTTCTGGGGCCAGCTAACCAATCATCCCAAATATGGTGAACAGCTACAAATGACTCGCTATGAACGTTCAAAGCCTTCTGCCAGTGGTCTTATCAAGTATTTTGCCAGCGACAATTTTAAGGGGATTGGTAAGAAAACAGCTGAGCGTATTGTCGAGATTTATGGCGAAGACCCTATTGACAAGATTCTCGAGGATCCTAGGGGGTTAGAGCAGATTCCCAACCTCTCCAAGGTCAATCGAGAAGCCTTTGTTGCTAAGTTAAAAATCAATTATGGAACCGAGCAAATCCTGTCCAAACTTTCTAGCTATGGACTCACACCAAAGGCCGCCTCACAAATTTTCAATCAATATAAGGAAGAATCGCTTAATCTTATTGAGGAACACCCTTATCTCTTGGTAGAGGAAGTTCAAGGAATCGGATTTAAAATGGCAGATCAACTGGCTGAACGTCTCGGTATTGCTAGTGATGCTCCTGAGCGTTTACGAGCTGCCTTGCTTCATTGTCTGCTAGAAGCCAGTATGGAAGAAGGCGACACCTACATCGAAGCCAAAGCCTTGCTTGAACGAACAATCATCCTTTTAGAAAGTGCTCGTCAGATTGAACTTGACCCCGCCTTGGTCGCTAACCAATTAACCAATCTCATCCAAGAGGACAAGGTGCAAAATGTAGAGACTAAAATCTTTGATAATACCCTATATTTTGCGGAACAGGGCATCTATACCCACCTAACTCGTATCATGAAAGACCAACCTGATATCAGTGCGGAAGACAAAATCCAAGCAAGTCTTGAAGAGGTGGAAGAGGAACTTGGTATTATTTATGACAAGGTTCAAAAAGATGCCATTATCAAAGCCCTACAAAGCAAGGTCTTCATCCTAACAGGTGGTCCCGGAACAGGGAAAACCACTGTTATTAACGGCATTATTAAAACCTATGCCGACCTTCATGGCCTAGATCTTAAAAAGTCTGATTTTCCTATTATTTTAGCTGCACCAACAGGACGGGCTGCTCGTCGGATGAACGAACTAACCCAACTCCCTAGCGCCACTATCCATAGACATTTGGGCCTCAATAGCGAGGACGATTTCAAGACCTTAGAGGACTATCTTGATTGTGATTTGATTATCATCGACGAGTTCTCTATGGTTGATACTTGGTTGGCCAATCAACTCTTTGAAAGTATCTCTGATTCAACCCAAGTTATCATTGTTGGGGACCAAGACCAACTGCCTTCCGTAGGCCCTGGCCAAGTCTTGGCTGACCTTTTGCAGATTAATGGCTTGCCTAAGGTCTCCCTAACCAAAATTTTCAGACAATCAGAGGATTCCACTATCGTTACCCTAGCTAGCCAGATGCGCCAAGGCCAACTACCTGCTGATTTCACAGAGAAAAAGGCTGACCGCTCTTACTTTGAGGCCAATGCCAACCATATTCCACAGATGATTCCTAAAATTGTCTCTGCCGCTATCAAGAGTGGGATTGCTGCTCAGGATGTGCAGATTCTGGCCCCCATGTACCGAGGACAGGCTGGTATTAACAATCTCAATACCATTATGCAAGACCTACTTAACCCTCAAGAAAAGGCCAATCAGTTTGCCTTTAATGATATCTTTTTCCGTAAGAATGACAAGATTCTCCATCTGGTCAACGATACAGAACTCAATGTCTTCAATGGCGACATCGGCATCATTACTGATCTCATTCCTGGTAAATATACTGAAAGCAAGCAGGACGAAATTTACATGTCCTTCGACGGCAATGAGGTTATCTATCCTCGTAACGAATGGAATAAGATTACTCTGGCCTATGCCATGTCAATCCACAAATCCCAAGGGAGTGAGTTCCCAGTCGTTATCCTTCCCATCACACGACAAAGTGGACGTATGCTACAACGCAACCTCATCTACACTGCTATCACACGCGCCAAGAGTAAGCTAGTCATGTTAGGTGAAATCGTAGCCTTCGATTACGCTGTTCACAACGAGGGGGCTAAACGAAATACTTATCTCATCCAACGTTTTGAACAAACTTATACACAAGCTGTTGATAAGTCTGTCGAAAAGATTGTTAAAAACGAGGCAACAGAGGCCCCTAATCAAACAAAAACGGAAAACAACGACCCCTCAGAAACCCTTGAAAACAAAGACTTTTTGGAAAACATCAATCCATCTCCAGCTCTTGTTAACACTTATTCACAACCTGTGGATAAGTCTGTTAACAAACCTGTGCAAACAGAAGAAAACTATCGTTTAACTGAAGAAAATTGGACAACTATAGATCCAATGATTGGTCTCAGTGAAGACGATATTGCTGCCTTTTTTAACAATAACTAAAAAAGACTTGGAAAGCGACTCACTATGAGCAACTCCAAGTCTTTTCATTTGCTAAAATACGAAACGAATCAGGGCCATAAATACTATACCGACGATTACTGCATAGAGCAAATTTTTGCTCTTAAAGGCTACAATTACCGTTGGCACAGTAGCCAGTATTTCCATCCACTTAAACTGTGGCAAGTGACCAATCTTCTCAGTCGTGAGACTAGAGAGAATCAGAGCAAAGAGGATAGAAACTGGTAAGTAGTGCAAAAATCGAACAACGATATCTGGTAAGCCCTTGTATTTCACTAAAACAAAAGGGAGAACACGGGGAACCTAGCTGACCACATACCCAAGTAAGATAGCAATGAGAATAAACTTATTGACGGCCATCACACATCACCCCCACACTACATCCAACCAAAGTAGCTACTAAAACAGCCAAAGATTCCGACAAGATGATACTAAAGCTCAGATAAGCCACAGCAATAGATAGTAAAATCAAGAGTAGCTTACGCACGCCTTCCCTAACAAGGCATCAATCTGACTACTTAACAAACCAATAAACATGGCAATCGGTTCTGTTGCAAAGTTTTAA
>DOTL01000030.1 GCA_003521145.1 Streptococcus sp.
TGGCTAAGTTGGCTGAAAAATTCCTTGGAGATAAAGATTATATTCCAACTAAAGACGCTTTGAAAGTTCCAAGCAAAAAATAAGAAAGGAGCTGGGAATGATTCTCAGCTTTTTCATATAAATTAAAATCTAGGAAATATTATAGTTAAAAACTATAGATAAATACAATTATAAACAATTTGCTACAATTATCATCCTATGGGATAATAATTTTACACTTAAAAAAATTAAAGGGGGTTCGTTATGAAACTTAAAAAAATTCTCGGAATTACAGGATTGGCAGTCGCTTCAACAGTAGCTTTGGCTGCTTGTGGTGCTGGTGGTAATAAATCAGCTAAAGATGATAAAACTTTGACAGTTGGTGTAATGACTTTGGATGATACTACTGAGCCATTGTGGGATAAAGTCAAAGAATTGGCTAAAGACAAGGGTGTTACTATCGAGTTGAAAGAGTTCACAGATTACACCCAACCAAATGAAGCCCTTAAAAACGGTGAAATTGATGTTAATGCTTTCCAACACATTTATTTCTTGAACAACTGGAACAAAGAAAATAAAGGTGATGTTGTTGCGGCAGCCGACACACTTCTTAGTCCAATCCACCTTTTCTCAGGTACTGAAAACGGAAAAGCTAAGTATAAAGATGTTAAAGAGCTTCCAGAAGGAGCTACAATCTCAGTACCTAACGACGGTACAAACGAAAGCCGTGCTTTGACACTTCTTCAAACAGCTGGTTTGATTAAGTTGGATGTTAAACATGGTGAATTGGCAACTATCAAGAACATTTCTGAGAATCCAAAGAAATTAAACATCAAAGAAATCTCAGCTGAACAAGCTGCCCAAACGCTTTCATCAGTAGATGCAGCGGTTGTTAATAACGCATACGCACAACAACAAAACGTTGACTATGATACAACTCTCTTCCAAGAAGATCCAAGTCAAGATTTGAAAGATTGGATTAACATTATTGCAGCTAATAAAGATTGGGAAAAATCAAATAAAGCTGATGCTATCAAGACTTTGATTAAAGCCTACCAAAATGATGAAGTAGCACAAATTATCTATGATGCATCTAACAAGGTTGACATTCCAGCATGGAAAGGTGCCCCAACACAAGATCAATTGAAAGCTAATTCAAAGAAATAAGCTAAGGGCAGAGGGCGTGTGAGAGCACGCCATTTTGTGGTGTAAGAAGGAGACGATTTGATGGCATTTTCGAGTGAAGAAGAGCAGTTACGAAAATTTCGTAACGATGAAATTACTCAGCACTATTTTGAAGTTTTGCGGACTTTGATTTCTAAAAAATCTATTTTTGCTTAAAATATTGGTCTCTATGATGTGGCTGCTTACCTTGGTGAGATTTTCTCTGGTGTTGGCGCAGAGGTGACAATTGACGAGACCTATACAGCACCTTTTGTCTTGGCAAAATTCAAGAGTCCAAATCCAGATGCAAAAACAACTATTTTCTACCAACACTATGATACGGTTCCTGCGGACAATGATCAGCCATGGACAGATGAACCTTTCCGTTTGACTGTTCGTAAGGGCTACATGTATGGTCGTGGTGTTGATGACGATAAGGGCACATCACGGCTCGTTTGACAGCTCTTCGCAAGTATATTCGAGAGCTTAGTGACCTTCCTGTAAATATTACATTTATGATGGAGGGCGCTGAAGAATCTGCTTCAACCGACCTTGGAAAATATTTAGAAAAATACCGAGATGACCTTCTTCCAGCAAACCTATTGGTTTGGGAGCAGGGAAATCGTAATAGTAAAGGTCAGTTGGAAATCACAGGCGGTAACAAGGGAATTATTACCTTTGACTTGTCTGTCGAGAGTGCTGATGTTGATATCCACTCTAAATTCGGTGCAGTGATTGAATCGGCTTCATGGTACTTGCTCAATGTTTTCTCAAGTATGAGAGATGATCGGGGCCGTATCCTTATCGATGACATTTATGAAAAGATAGTCCAACCAAACGAACGAGAGATGGATCTTATCGAAACTTATGCCATTGAAAATGCAGATAGTCTTCGTAAGATTTACGGCTTAAAACTACCCATTTTAGAAAGTGACCGCCGTGCTTTCTTAAAAACTTACTATTTTGAGCCTGCCCTTTCCATTGAAGGCATTTCAACAGGTTATCATGGGCAAGGGGTTAAGACCATTTTACCTGCTCAAGCTAGAGCTAAGATGGAGATGCGTTTGGTCCCTGGTTTGACACCTGAGTACGTTTTGGAGTGTATTAAGGCTCACCTCAAAAAAGAAGGATTTGACCGTATCAAGGTAACCTTCACTCTTGGTGAAGAAAGTTATCGAAGTGATATGTCAGATCCAGCTATTGTCAATGTTATTGAGTTAGCAAAAGGCTTTTATGAAGAAGGTGTTGCTGTGCTTCCAACAGCAGCAGGTACAGGGCCTATGCATATGATTCATAAGGCTTTGGGTGTTCCTATGGCAGCCTTTGGTATAGGGAATGCTAACAGTCGTGACCATGGTGGGGATGAAAATGTTAGTCTAGCAGATTACTACACCCACATTGAACTAATTAAGGAGTTAATTGCAAGTTATGAGTAATGTCATTATTGATTTGAAAAATATTGATATCACCTTTACGCAGAAACGCCGCACTATTCAAGCGGTTAAGGATGTGTCTATCCAGATTGAAAAAGGTGATATTTACGGAATTATTGGTTATTCAGGGGCTGGTAAATCTACCCTTGTGCGTGCAATCAATCTTTTGCAAGTGCCTACTGCTGGTAAAATCACTATCGGTAAAGATGTGACTTTTGCAGATGGTAAGGTCCAATTGTCGACAAAAGAATTGCGTCAGAAACGTCAAACAATTGGGATGATTTTCCAACACTTTAACCTTATGGCTCAAAAGATGGCTTATGAAAATGTAGCCTTTGCTCTTCGTCATTCTAAATTAAGCAATGAAGAGAAGGATAAGAAAATTCGTGATCTTTTGGAATTGGTCGGTTTGGCTGATTGTGCGGAAAAATACCCTGCACAATTGTCAGGTGGTCAAAAACAACGTGTAGCGATTGCGCGTGCCTTGGCTAATGATCCTGAAATCTTGATTTCAGATGAGTCTACATCAGCTCTTGACCCTAAAACAACTAAGCAAATTCTTTCACTATTGCAGGATTTGAATAAAAAGCTTGGGTTGACAGTGGTTATGATTACCCACGAAATGCAAATTGTTAAAGACATTTGTAACCGTGTGGCTGTTATGCAAAATGGCCAACTTTTGGAAGAGGGTAGTGTTCTTGATATCTTCTCAAATCCTCAAGAAGATTTGACACAAGAATTTATTGAAACTGCTGCAGGGATTGAAGATGCTTTGGCTAAGATTAATGCTCAACCTTTGGTGAAAAACTTACCAAGCTCAGCCCTTCTCGTTCAACTTAAATATGCTGGTTCTTCAACATATGAGCCACTCTTGACTGAAATTTTCAAAGATTACGGGGTTTCAAGTAACATTCTTTATGGTAATGTTGAGATTCTAGGTGATACTCCTGTTGGTGAATTGGTTGTTGTCTTGGATGGTGAGGCAGATAAGGTTCTTGCTGCTCAAAAAGCGATTGAAAATGCAGGTGTCAGCTTGCAAGTACTTAAGAAAGGAGCCCAATAATGGCAGATTGGATTCAACAAAACTTTCCAGATATTTATCGTATCGGTATGCAAGGGGTTAATTCTTGGCCAGACGCTATCTATGCGACCCTCTACATGACGGTCATTTCCTTTATCATTGGGGGACTTCTTGGCCTTGTTATGGGGCTCTTCTTGGTATTGACAGGTCCTCGTGGAGTCATTGAAAATAAATTTGTTTTCCAAATCTTGGATAAAATCACTTCAATCTTCCGTGCCATTCCTTTCATCATCCTCTTGGCGATTCTGAAAGGCTTCACTTACTTTATCGTAGGGACTAACCTTGGTATGACAGCAGCCTTGGTTCCATTGTCAGCTGCGACTTTCCCATTCTTTGCACGTCAAGTACAGGTAGTACTTGCAGATCTTGACCGTGGCGTTATTGAAGCAGTACAAGCTAGTGGTGCGACACTTTGGGATACGATTAAGGTTTACCTTGGTGAAGGTCTACCTGAGTTGGTTCGTGTATCAACCGTAACTCTGATTTCCCTAGTCGGTGAAACTGCAATGGCTGGTGCTATCGGTGCAGGTGGTCTTGGTTACATCGCCATCTACTATGGATATAACCGTTCAAGTACATCAGTTACTATTTTGGCAACTTTCTTGATTTTGATTTTGATTTTCCTTATCCAATTCTTGGGTGATTTCTTGACCCGTAAATTGAGTCATAAATAGGATTTGAGAGCCTGTTTGCTACAGGCTTTTCTCATGCCTTGACGATTTCAGATATTTATCATAGTATGGAAGCTATCGAATGTTTTATGGTTGGCTAACCATAAAAAGGAGTTAATGAGTTATGAAACGTTTTATTTCAACTTGGAATAGGACCAGTCTAATCAAGCGAATTGCCATTGGTGTGGTAATTGGTGCTGTACTTGGTTTGCTTGTTCCTAAGTTTACGGTTATTGGTCTCTTAGGAGACATGTTTGTTGGTGGCTTGAAGTCAATTGCTCCACTTTTGGTCTTTGCCTTAGTTGCCAATGCCCTTTCCCAAACGCGAGAAGGTCAACAAAGCAATATGAAAACAGTTATTGTTCTTTATCTTTTTGGGACCTTTGCGGCTGCTTTGACGGCTGTTATTTCTCACTATATTTTTCCAATTTCTCTGAAGTTAGGAGCAGCGGCGGCGACTAAAACGACGGCACCTCAAGGTGTGGGAGAAGTCTTTAAAGATTTATTGCTTAAGATGGTAGATAACCCTGTCAATGCCCTGGCTCAAGCCAATTATATTGGTGTTTTGGTATGGGCAGTTGTCTTTGGTTTCGCCATGCGAACAGCTAGCAATCACACGAAAGATTTGCTTAATACCTTGGCAGAAGTGACTTCGCAAATCGTTCGTTGGATTATCAACTTGGCCCCATTTGGTATCCTTGGTCTTGTCTTTAATACTATTTCTGAGAATGGTGTTGGTGTTTTGGCAGATTATGGGGTCCTAATCCTTGTTTTAGTGGGAACAATGGCCTTTGTTGCCTTGGTTGTTAATCCAATCATTGCTTTCGTGATGATGGGCAAAAATCCTTTCCCACTGGTTTTCCGTTGTTTGAAAGACTCAGGGATTACAGCCTTCTTTACTCGCTCGTCGGCAGCCAATATTCCAGTTAACCTTCAACTTTGTAAGGATCTTGGTTTGAATCCTGATACCTATTCGGTTTCTATTCCTTTGGGGTCAACTATTAATATGGCTGGAGCAGCCGTGACAATCAACGTCTTAACGCTTGCTGCAGTAACGACTTTGGGAATTCAGGTCGATTTTGCGACAGCACTCATTCTTAGTGTGGTTTCAGCTATTTCTGCTTGTGGTGCCTCAGGTATTGCTGGAGGATCCCTCCTGTTAGTGCCGGTAGCATGTAGCCTCTTTGGTATCTCAAATGATTTGGCCATGCAAGTTGTTGGTGTCGGCTTTATCGTAGGTGTCATCCAAGACTCTTGTGAAACAGCCCTTAACTCTTCCACAGACGTGCTCCTTACAGCAGTAGCAGAAAAGAGCCGTTGGAAGAAAGTATAGATAATTGTATAAGGTCGGCCTATTTGGCTGGCTTTTTGATTTTAGAGAAAAAATAGCCAAAGACTATAGCTAGCTCAAGAATCTATCATCTTTAAAAAGCCCATAAAATATGGTAAAATAAACCATTCAAAGAGAAAGGGTGAAACATTTATGACTAATAATTTATTAGTGCTTCAATCAGACTTTGGTTTGGTTGACGGTGCTGTTTCGGCCATGATTGGTGTGGCCCTTCAAGAAGAACCAAGTTTGGGAGTTCATCACCTTACACATGATATTACTCCCTATAATACTTTTGAGGCTTCCTATCGTCTGTTTCAGACTGTCGAGTACTGGCCAAAGGGAACAAACCTTTGTTTCGGTAGTTGATCCGGGTGTAGGCTCATCACGTAAAAGTGTGGTTGCCTTAACAAAGACGGGGCAATATATCGTCACACTTGATAACGGAACACTTTCTTATATCAAGAAGGATGTCGGTATCGTTGCTGTCCGTGAAATTTCAGAAGTTGAGAATCGTCGTAGTAATACGGAGCTGTCTTATACCTTCCATGGTCGTGATGTTTATGCCTATACAGGTGCAAAATTAGCTTCTGGTGACATCAGTTTTGAAGAAGTAGGTCCTAAGTTATCTGTGGACAAAATTCTAGAGCTTCCAGTGGTTGAAACCATCATAGAGGATAATTTGGTTCGTGGTGCAATTGACATTTTGGAAGTCCGTTTCGGCTCTCTTTGGACCTCTATCACACGTGATGACTTTTATGCGTTAGAACCAAACTTTGGTGATCGATTCGAGGTGACCATCTTTAACAATGATATGTTGGTCTACCAAAACCAAGTTACCTATGGGAAATCTTTTGCGGATGTTCGTATCGGTCAGCCAATTATTTATATCAATTCCCTCTATCGTGTCGGTCTAGCCATAAACCAGGGGTCTTTTGCCAAGGCCTATAATGTTGGTGTAGGGTCTAACTGGCACATTGAAATTAAACGTTTAGGAGATTAAAGTGAGATTATGAAAAATAATTCAATTCGTACAGTAGTTGCGACAGGTATTGGTGCAGCACTCTTTATTATCATTGGTATGTTTGTTAATATTCCTATTTTTGGGAATACCAGCATCCAACTTCAGTATGCTGTTCAAGCTCTATTCTCAGTGATTTTTGGGCCTATTACAGGTTTCTTTTTGGGCTTCATTGGGCATGCGCTTAAAGATGGTATTCAATACGGAAATATCTCATGGGCTTGGGTACTTGCAAGTGCTATTACAGGTCTTGTAATTGGTCTCTTCAGCAAAAAGTATGATGTGACAACTGGCAAGTTTTCTTTGATGAGTATGATTTGGTTTAACCTAGCACAAGCATTGGCCCTCCTTGTTGCCTATGGTATCGTTACCCCTATTGGTGATAGACTCCAATTTGCACAAGCCTGGTCATACCTTTATGCACAAAGTTTTGTAGCTGGCGTAGCTAACTTTATTACAATTGCAATCGGAGGAACCCTCCTTCTGGCAATCTATGCTAGCTCACGTACACAATCTGGTAGTCTTACCAAAGACTAGCATGAATCATAGGAGAGTGGGACTGTCAGTTTGCTTTGATATCTCCTCTCTTTGTTAGTAGAAACATGGATAAATACATTAGTTTTAATCAGTTTACATTTCAATATGATGCGCAAGCAGAAGCGACGCTTAAAGATATCAGCTTTGATATTGCCAAAGGCGAGAAAGTGCTCATTTTAGGCCCTTCTGGTAGCGGAAAGTCGACCCTTGCTCAGTGTCTCAATGGTATCATACCTAATATCCATAAAGGCCAGGCACAAGGCCAGGTAAGGATAGCTGGAAAGAATATTTTCAAGCAATCTATCTATGATAAGTCACAGTTAGTATCTACGGTATTGCAGGATCCAGATGGTCAGTTTATTGGCTTAACAGTAGCCGAGGATTTGGCTTTTGCCTTGGAAAATGATTGTGCTAATCAAAGTGAGATGAAGGAAAAGGTAGCACTCTGGGCTGAACGTCTAGACTTGACTTCTCTTTTTAATCACCGCCCTCAAGACTTATCAGGTGGCCAAAAACAACGAGTTAGTTTGGCTGGAGTATTGATTGATGAGAGCCCTATTCTTTTATTTGATGAGCCTCTAGCAAATTTAGATCCTAAATCAGGACAGGAAACCATTGACCTCATTGATAAAATCCACAAGGAGGTGGGAGCTACAACAATTCTTATTGAGCACCGTCTAGAAGATGTTCTTTATCGTCCCGTTGACCGTATTTTGCTAGTCAATGATGGGCAACTTCTCTTTAACGGTAGCCCAGATGAGCTTTTATCAAGTACTCTCTTACTGGAAAATGGGATTCGCGAACCTCTATATGTGACGGTTTTACGTCAGTTGGGATTTGACACAAGAGGTGCACAAAATCTTAGTCAATTGGATGCTTTAGACTTATCCGACCTTGTTCTGCCAGACAGAGTTTTGAGAGATAAAAGAGACAGTTCGAGTGATTCTATTTTGAAGGTTGAGGGGCTTAGCGTTTCCTATGGGGATAATCCAGCGATTATAGAGGATCTGTCCTTTAGCTTTAAAAAAGGTGAGCGACTAGCGATTGTCGGTAAAAATGGAGCTGGAAAATCGACGCTTGCCAAGGCTCTATGCGGTTTTGTCCCTAGTCAAGGGAAATTAACTTACAAGGGCCAGGATATCAGTCAGGATAGCATCGCCGAGCGCTCAGAGCGTATAGGCTTTGTTTTGCAAAACCCTAATCAGATGATTAGCCAAACTATGATTTTTGATGAGGTGGCTCTTGGTTTGCGTTTGCGAGGGATTGAAGAAGCTGAGGTTGAAGAGCGTGTTGATGAGGTCTTGAAGACTTGTGGCCTCTATAGTTTTCGTAAATGGCCCATTTCTGCGCTTTCCTTTGGTCAGAAAAAGCGCGTGACCATTGCATCTATTTTGGTCTTGAAACCTGAAATCATTATCTTGGATGAGCCAACGGCTGGTCAAGATTACAAGACTTATACGGATATCATGAATTTCTTGGACAGTCTTCAGAAGCAAGGGCATACAATTGTGATGATTACCCATGACATGCAGCTCATGTTGGAATATAGTTATCGTTGTCTCGTTGTGGTTGAGGGGAAAATCATTGCAGATGACAATCCTGTTACAATTCTTAATCAGAAGGAGTTACTTGAGTCAGCTAATCTCAAGCAGACATCTCTTTATACTTTGGGTCAGAAATTGTCATGTGATCCAGTAGAAGTAACCCAGTATTATATCGGAAAAGGAGGCCCTAATGTCTAATCGTTTAGTTGGTTATCAGTCAGGTCAAGGTTTTCTATATGATTTGTCTGGGGCAAGTAAGATGCTTTTCTTTATCTTGGTTTCAGTGGCTTGTATGGCAACCTATGACCCACGCTTTATCTTAGCAGTAGGCTTACTTTCCATTTATCTCTTTTATTTGGCCAAGATTCGTTGGCGAGATATTTCTTTCGTTGTTAAGATTATTGGATCGATTGCTCTCTTTAATTTACTTATGGTCTACCTTTTCGCACCTGGCTATGGTGAAGAAATTTACGGGGCTAAGACAGTTATTATTGAAGGTTGGGGGCGTTTCTATCTAACCAGTCAGGAGCTTTTTTACCTTGCAAATTTATTGCTCAAGTATTTTTCAACGGTCCCTCTTGCCATTCTATTTCTCATGACGACTCATCCGAGTCAGTTTGCGGCTAGTCTTAATCAGATTGGTATTCCTTATAAAATTGCCTATTCCGTGAGTTTAACCTTGCGTTATATTCCAGATGTTCAAGAAGAATTTTTTACGATTCGTAAGGCTCAGGAGGCTCGTGGTTTGGATTTGTCGCAAAAGGCGGGACTGGTCAAACGTATTCGCGGGAATCTCCAAATTGTTCTTCCTCTAATTTTTTCATCCCTCGAACGAATTGATACCATATCGACAGCCATGGAGTTACGACGATTTGGTCACTATAAAAAACGTACCTGGTATGTGCATAAATCTTTGATGAAACAAGATTACCTTGTCATCTTGTCAGCTCTTCTTTTATTGGGAATTAGTATAGGCTTAATCTTCCTCAATCCTGGTCGTTTTTACAATCCATGGGGATGATATCCTTTGCTTTTAGTAAAAGTATGCAAATAAGCACAACTAAAAACGTTCCAGTCTTGTCCAGATGAACAAGATTGGAACGTTTTTTTGTTATTTCAAATAACCTAAATAATCAAATTTTTCTAGTGTTCGATTGTCAGCGACCACTAGGATGATTCCTTCGTTAGGTAGTTTCTTACTTGGGTCAAAGTGAGTGTTTAACTTGCCATTTTGCTCATCTCTAAAACCAATAACATTCACGTTGTAATTTTGTCTTAGATTTAAAGTATTCAAGAACTTTCCAGCCCATTCACTAGGAATTTTAAGTTCAATTAAAGCCACATCGTCCTCTAAATGAAAAACATTTGAAATATTATAACGGAGGATATTTGAAGCCAATTCTTTTGCTGTGCTACGCTCAGGAGTGATGACCCACTTGGCCCCCATTCCGTAAAGAACTTCCTCATAATTGTTATTCGTAGCTTTGGCAATAATATTCTTAATACCAAGTTTTTTGCACTGCAAGAGCGCTAGTGCAGACGATTCTAGGTGTTCCCCAGTTGCAATAATGACCGTGTCGCAAGTATCAATACCAGCAGAACGTAGAAAGTCAATGTCAGTAAAGTCACCAACAGCAGCTTTAGTCACCTGATCAGCCAGGGAATCAATTGTTGTAGCGTTATTATCTAAGGCAATAACATCTTGTCCAAAAGAGGAGAGTTCGGTTGCAATAGTTTGTCCAAAGATTCCCAAACCGAGGACCCCAATAATTTGTGTTTTCATATAAAATCCTTTCAGAATATTGTCAATTAAAAAATAGTTTAGCCGACTGAAATGTCAGTTGGGGCATAAGAGACGTGTTTTTCTTTTTTGGTCATCAAGCTCAAGAGAACTGTGATAGGTCCGACACGGCCAATGAACATCAGAGACATGATAACGAGGCGTCCTAGGGTATTTAGATTAGGGGTTAAATCCATTGAAACACCAACGGTAGCAATGGCTGACACACTTTCAAAAAGTAGGCCTAGTGGTGGGAGAGTAGGATTGGTTTCCAGCAAAATAACATAGCCGACAAAGAGCATCGTTAGGAAAAAGAGTATAACTGTGAATGCTTGCAAAATGGTTTTGTTAGATATAATACGGTTTCGAAAAACCACGCTCGAGTTACCAGATAGCTCTGACTTAAAAAGTAGGAACATGATAGAGGCAGTTGTCACCTTGATACCACCCGCAGTTCCTCCAGGACCACCCCCAATAATCATTTGAATCATAAAAAGAAGATTTGTGGAGAAATCTGTATTGGTATAGGAAATAGTCGCAAAGCCAGCGGTACGCATGGTTACAGTCTGAAAGAAACTTACCAGAAGTTGTTGCCAGATATTGAGAGTACCAATTGTCTTAAAGTTATCCATTTCCAGTAACCAAGCAAGTAGTGTTCCTCCAAGTAGGAGACAACCTGTACTTATAAGCACAAGACGGCTTTGATTACTGAAAGGTCTCCAAGCTAATTTCCAATTCCTTGGACGATCTTTAATATAACGTCTCATTAGTTGAATCAAATCAATCCAAACTGCAAATCCCAAGCTTCCAGACATGATGAGAAAAGCTACAGCAAGGTTAATGGTTGGATTGGTTGCATAATCCTGTAAACTGTTAGAACCTAAGTTATCAAATCCAGCATTACAAAAGGCAGAGATAGCTAGAAAGAGACTATTAAAAATGCCATGACCAAGTCCAAAACGAGGAATGAAATCAGTCATAATCACAAGTGCTGCCAAAGCTTCAATAGAAAAAGTTATTTTATAGACCTTAAAAAGATAAGCCTTCAAATCTTTTTGGTTATCCCTACTAAGTGCGGATTGAAGGAGATCTTGATCGCTCAGTCCTAATTTATTTTTAAGGGTATAGGTGCTAAAGGCTATAAGAGAGACGAGCCCAAGCCCTCCCGTCTGCATGAGAAATATAGAGAGAATTTGACCAAGACCATTGTAAGCTTTACTGACCGGGACAACAGAAAGTCCAGTTACACAGACCATTGACACAGTATTGAAGAGATGATCTAGGTAGCTTGTTTCTGGACTGTTAGCATAGTGGCTTATGGGAAGGCTAAGTAAAATACTCCCCACTATGATGACAAAGACAAAGCTGAGCACGAGCTTTTGCGTGACAGAAAGACGATTGATCAATGAAAACCTCCGAGTTATCATAAGAGTAAATAATAATCCAAGGAGTAAGAAACATCCTTGGATAAACGTTATAACGGCTTCTTGTTAGGCATCCCAGCACGACGTGGGTACTTATTTGGGGTTTCTTTTTTCTTATCGACAATAGTGATATTACGTCCATCCCCATTTGGCAGTTTGTAGTTCTCGTTGAGAATAGGCTTGGCAAAAAGCAAGTTCAAGGCATTTTTAGCATCGGCTAGCTCTTCGTCAGCTGCTGCAGCTTTAAGTGCAATAAGTTGTCCACCAACCTTCAAGAAAGGAATGGTCAATTCTGAGAGAACCTGCATGCGTGCAACAGCACGGGCGGTTGCAATATCAAACTGAGCACGGAAGGCCTTGTCTTGTCCAAAATCTTCTGCACGTCCATGATAGAAGTGAACACCGATTAGCTCAAGTTCATCAGCCAAGAGATTAAGGAAATTGATGCGTTTATTAAGAGAGTCAATGATAGTCACATCAAGTTCAGGACAAAGGATTTTCATAGGGAGACTTGGAAATCCAGCCCCAGCTCCGATATCGAGAAGTCGAATAGTCTGATTTTTAATATGTCCTTGGAGAACAGGGGCTAGGGAATCGTAGAAATGTTTGAGGTAGACCTCATCTCTTTCTGTGATTGCAGTAAGGTTGATTTTTTCGTTCCATTCTACCAAAAGCTCAAAGTAGCGCTGGAATTGGTATTTTTGTTTTTGGCTGAGATTGAACCCCAGTTCTTTCAGAGCCTTGTAAAAATCTTCAGGTGTCATTTTATATTCCTTTTATCTAGTTTCAATGCTCCTATTTTACCATAATTAAGAGCTTTCATCTAACGCTATAAGATAGATAGAAACTAGATCTGAGTAAGTTTCTCATTAGCTGTGAAAAAAGTTCTAAGTTTAAGAAATATGTAAAATTAAGGGTGTTATTTTTTCTTAAAAATTTGATATAATACTAATTAAGTCTAAAATCATAATCATGCTCTCTAATGAAAAGTGAGTGTAGGGGATTGTGGTCTTGTGGATTTGAAAATAGATCCCTACGGGGAAATTTAATTTGAGGATTAAAAATGATTTATCTTTCAGAAGTTAGAAAGTCTCCAGAAGAGCTCGCCTTTAACGAAGCACCTTCTTTGTTGGAGTCTATTAAAGAACGCTATGATCAAGTTTTAAATCTTGAACAGATTCAAGCAAGTGGGCAGGTAGCCTATGACAATGGTTTTTACCTTTTGGATTATCAACTCAGCTATGATATTACCTTGCCATCTAGCCGTTCACTTGAACCTGTGACCCTTAGTTTTAACTATCCGGTTTCAGAAACTTTTATACAAGAGGCAGACGCTGCTCTTCAAAAGGAATTAGTCGAAGAAAATCTAGTTCTTATCTTGGATGGGGATACTATTAATCTTGATGAGAGTATTCTAGATAATATTCTTCTTAATATTCCTTTGAGAGTACTAACACCTGAGGAAGAATCAGGACAAATTTCGCTCTCTGGGAATGACTGGGAAGTCTTATCAGAAGAGGACTTTGCCGCACTTCAACAGGAGAAAAAAGAGACAAGTAATCCCTTTGCCCAATTGAACGGTCTATTTGACGAAAATTAATTCAAAAAAAATAAACTAAAAATATTTGACAATTTTAAAATTCTATATTATTCTATTATTAGAAGTTAATTTTCGGATTTATTCATTGGGTAAATCTAAAGACTTTTTAAGGGAAATGGAAGTCAAAAAATTTTAAGAAAGTGGGAAATACTTATTATGAGCAAACGAATTTTGATTGTTGAAGATGAGAAAAACCTTGCTCGTTTTGTCTCTCTTGAACTTCAACACGAAGGATACGACGTTGTGACAGCAGATAACGGACGCGAAGGACTTGAAGTGGCACTCGAGAAAGATTTCGATCTTATTCTCTTGGACCTTATGTTGCCTGAGATGGATGGTTTCGAAGTAACACGTCGTCTCCAACAAGAAAAAGATACTTATATTATGATGATGACAGCTCGCGATTCAATCATGGACATTGTTGCTGGTTTGGACCGCGGTGCTGATGACTATATTGTAAAACCATTTGCGATTGAAGAACTATTGGCACGTATCCGTGCAACCTTCCGTCGCCAAGATATCGAAGCTGCTAAGAATGCACCAGCAAAAGCATCAACTTATCGTGATTTGAAGTTGGATGTTCAAAACCGTACAGTTGTTCGTGGTGATGAAGCAATTCCATTGACAAAACGTGAGTTTGATTTGTTGAACACACTTTTGAGCAATATGAACCAAGTGATGACCCGTGAGGAACTCTTGCTTCAAGTTTGGAAATATGATGAAGCAATCGAAACAAACGTTGTAGATGTTTATATTCGTTACTTGCGTGGAAAAATCGATGTTCCAGGTAAAGAATCATATATTCAAACAGTACGAGGAATGGGTTACGTTATCCGTGAAAAATGAGTAAATTACAAGATAAATTATTTGGTAAAGTAACCATTAGAAAAAAGTTGACCATGACAACTGCTGTGGTCTTCTTTCTTGTACTGTCGATGTTTATACTCTGGTTGTTGTTTTCTCAGCCAATATGCTACTTTTGCAACGTGAACGTCAAAATGTAAACACTACAATCTCAAAAGTTGCTACTTATATCGAAAAGGACTGAGATTCTGATGAAGAGTTGAGTCCAGAACCGCTTTTAGCGGCCCTTTATTCGCCTAAAAATATCTATGCATCGATCATTAATGGCGTGTTTTCCGAAAAGCACTCTTTGGATGGTCAAGTTGCGATTTCTAACAAATTATATTCTAACCAATCTGTTTTTGTTTATGACAAAAAGGGTACATTTATCTTTACTTCTGAGGAGAACACAGATTCGCCTCCAGGTATGTCCGAAGTAAACAAACTGAAGTCAGTTTTCTATAAAGGGAAGCGTGGTTTCTTACTGCAGGGTCCAATTTACGGTAAAGATAAAAAGACCATCGTTGGTTACGCCCAAATCTTCCATGATTTGGAGTTCTACTATGCTCTTAAAGAGCGTTTGATTTTCTTATTGATTTTCCTCGAAGTGGGGATGACGGTCCTAGTTATCGCAGAAATTGTAGTTGTCTTGACATCTATTCTTCGTCCGATGAGACAGTTGCACGAAACGATGGGAGTTATCACCGATTCGCCAAGTGATTTGGAACTTCGTTCTAAGATTGAAAGTCACGATGAAATTGGTGATTTGGCGGTTAACTTTAACCGTATGATGGATAAAATCCAAGAAAATAATCAGATGCAGATGCGTTTCTTGAGTGACGTCAGTCATGAATTACGTACGCCGATTGCGGTTATCAAGGGGCATATGGACCTCTTGCAACGTTGGGATAAAAATGAGACCCTGAGATTCTTGAGGAGAGCCTTGAGGCCGCAAGTCACGAGGCCAATCGTATGACAATTATGATTAATGATATGTTGGATTCTATCCGTGTCAAAGGATCATTTGAAAATCATAGAAATGATACGTGTGATTTGAATTCTTCAATCCGTACGGTTATTGGTAACTTCCATGTCTTGCATGAAGACTACCAATTCTATCTCAATGATTTCGATAGCTCAGAGCGCCCTGCATAGATTTACAGCAAATATTTTGAACAGGCGATTACGATTTTTATTGATAATGCGTTCAAGTATTCTCCTGTTAACAAGGAAATCCAGGTTACAATTAAGGCTCTGGAAGATGAAATGTTGGTACAAGTACAAGATAATGGTGAAGAGATCTCTAAAGAAGATATTGAGCATATCTTTGAGCGCTTCTACCGTTCAGATAAGGCACGTAACCGTACAACAACACAATCTGGTGGTGGTATTGGTTTGTCAATCCTTTACCAAATTGTGGAAGCTTATCGCTGCCGTATCGATGTTAGTTATGAACTTGGTGTTGGAACACGTTTCGACCTTTACATTCCATTTGCAGATGGAGAAACGACGACGCCTCAACTTGAGCTTTAAATCAATTTATAAGAGACTTAGAGTGATTCTTTGTCATGAGCACGCCTCGTTTAGGGCGTGCTTTTTATGTGTTTTTATGGTAAAATAGAGTACCGAATTTCAAAGATTGGTGGTGAAGTGCATGCGTTGTCCAAAATGTCAACATAATAAATCTAGTGTTATCGATACTCGTCAGGCAGAGGATGGGAATACTATTCGTCGTCGTCGTGAGTGTGATGCTTGTCATGCTCGTTTTACAACATTTGAGCGTGTGGAAGAGGTTCCACTTTTGGTTGTCAAAAAAGACGGTACCCGTGAACAATTCTCTCGCGATAAGATTTTCAATGGTATCTTGATGAGTGCTCAGAAGCGTCCGGTTTCTAGTGAGGATATCGAAAATGCCATCACCCGTATTGAGCAAAACATTCGCCGTAACCATGATGGAGAGGTTGATAGTGATGTCATAGGGAATTTAGTGATGAAAGAACTCGCTGACCTTGATGAAATTACTTATGTACGTTTTGCTAGTGTCTACCGTTCTTTCAAAGATGTTGATGAGATTGAAGAGTTGCTTCAAGAAATCACCAAGACT
This sequence comes from Streptococcus sp., assembly GCA_003521145.1. GTDB lineage: Bacteria > Bacillota > Bacilli > Lactobacillales > Streptococcaceae > Streptococcus. The sequence goes on from DOTL01000030.1 coordinate 16,512, forward strand.
GTACGTGCGAAAAAAGAGTCTAAAAAATGAGACCTATTGAAGAATTTGTCTATGTTGGCAATCAGGTTATCGTTCCCGATCAGGCAAGTTTGATGCGTTGCTATTATCCCATAATTGGGAGTGAGGGATACGCTCTCTACCAGTATTTCGTGGCTTTTTATGACAATGGTAATCATCGCCATAAGTTTGCGGCTATTCTGAATCACCTTAACTTTGGAATGCAGCCTCTTCAGGAGGCGTTGGCTGTTCTGACAGCAGTAGATCTCTTGGCCTTTTACCAATCACCTCAAGGGTTTTATGTTATAGAGCTTAAGTCTCCCTTATCAATTGAGCATTTTCTAAAACATGCCGTTTATAGTTCACTTCTCGAGCAAAAGATTAGTGAACCAGCAGTAGACGCTTTGAAACCGGCAAGTCTACAAGGCTTGCAAGATTTATCTAAACGTTTTTCGGATGTCTTTACCGATGAGCGTTTTGCTCAAAGGTCTGTGTCTGAAATCAAGCCTAAAAATTCATTTGATTTAAGCAGCTTCAGGAATCGTATGCAGGCTGATGGGCTGGTATTTTCAGATGAAAAGACAGATGTGCCAGAAATCTATAAACTGTCTGAAACTCATGGCATGAATTGGTATGATACCTATCTCTTAGCTAAAAAGACAGCCGTGAACCACCAGATTATTGTCAAGCGTATGCAGGTGCAATTAGAGCAGGCTCAAGCTCAAACATTGGGCGGTGACTCTGCTTTGACGGAGACGGAGCAAAAGATTCTTAAAGCAGTTAGGTCTGAAAAGCCTATAGATTACTTACAAGGTGCTAAAGGCCCAAGCGGAACTGTCACTAATTCTGAGAAGAAGATTCTCACGGATTTGGCACAAAGAGGCTTTATGGATGAGGTTATTAACCTCATGGTTGCCTACAGTTTGGGACGGACACGTTCGACGAATGTGAATCGAGAGTATATCTCCAAACTTGCCAACGATTTTGCCTTTAAGAACATCAGCACTGCTGAACAAGGGCTTTTAGCTTTGCGTAGTGGTTACGACAAGAAATCACAGCAAGTAAAAGCTGATTCTAAGAAGAAAACAAATGTGCCGAGCTGGAGTAATCCAAATTATGATAATCAAACCAGTCAGGCTGATCAGGCCAAGTTGGATGAAATTAGACGTCGGGCTTTGGCAAAACTAGAAAATGGAAGGGAGTAGCCCATGGAAAGAGTTGGACAAACCCTAAACCGAACAGGGCATCATGGGTCTGGCAATGCAACAGATTTAACGAAGCAAATTTTGGTGGATCCAAGAGTGGCTCGCTTTATTCAAGAGCATAGCCTAAGCCAGGATGAAATCAAACGTAGTCTTCCTAAGTTTAATCAATTCCTAGTGGAATGCCGTAAGGTCAAAGAAGGTGACGCCTCGTATATTGCCAAAGGGTATGAGCCGATTCTGACCATGAATGAAGGCTACGCTGATGTAACCTATAAGGAGACGCGTCAGCTCAAGGAGCAACAAGAACAACAGGCTATTGCTAAACGGATTAATTTGGTGAGTCTGCCTCAGTCTTATCGTAAGATTACCTTTGCGGACATTGCTCTAGATGATGTGGCGCGTGTAGATACCTTTGAGAGTCTCGTGGATTTTGTGGCGAATTACCCCAGTCCAGACCAGAAAGGCCTATACATCTATGGAGACATGGGGGTTGGAAAATCCTTCATGTTGGCTGCTATGGCTCATGAACTTTCAGAGACCAAGAAGGTTGCGACGACCATTATTCATTACCCATCTTTTACTATTGATGTAAAAAATGGGATCAAGGACGGTTCTGTCAAGGAACAAATTGATGCTGTCAAACAAGCAGAAGTTTTGGTTCTAGATGATATTGGTGCAGAGCAATTCTCTTCTTGGATTAGAGATGATGTTTTGCAAGTTATCCTCCAGCATCGCATGATTGAGGAGTTGCCTACCTTCTTTACGTCTAACTATAGTTTTGCGGATCTAGAAGCGAAGCTATCCAATGGACGTCAAGGAGACGAGACTTGGCAGGCCAAACGTGTGATGGAGCGTATTCGTTTTCTTGCCAAAGAGGTTCACTTGAAGGGTGTTAATCGCCGTTAGGGTGATTCTAATAATGATAAAGAATAAGAGAGTTTGCTTCCTTTGGTGGAAGTGAGACTGCTAAATGAAGAAAGGAATCCCTATTTTTATCAGGGACTTAAACATATGACATTACCTACAGTTGCTATCGTGGGTCGCCCAAACGTTGGGAAATCGACCCTATTTAACCGAATTGCGGGTGAACGTATCTCTATCGTCGAAGACGTTGAAGGGGTAACACGTGACCGTATTTATACCTCTGCTGAATGGCTTAACCGTCAGTTTAGCTTAATTGATACAGGTGGTATCGATGATGTCGATGCCCCATTCATGGAACAAATTAAGCACCAAGCTGACATTGCCATGACTGAAGCTGACGTTATTGTCTTTGTCGTCTCAGGTAAAGAAGGTGTGACAGATGCGGACGAGTACGTTGCCCGTATTCTCTATAAGACCAACAAGCCAGTTATCTTGGCAGTAAATAAAGTGGATAACCCTGAGATGCGTGCAGATATCTATGATTTCTATTCACTTGGTCTTGGTGATCCTTATCCAGTTTCATCTGTTCACGGTATTGGTACAGGGGATGTTCTGGACGCTATCGTTGAAAACCTCCCAACAGAAGTTGAAGAAGAAAATCCAGATATCATCCGTTTCAGTCTGATTGGACGTCCAAACGTCGGAAAATCAAGCTTGATTAACGCTATTTTGGGCGAGGATCGTGTCATTGCTAGCCCAATTGCTGGGACGACTCGCGATGCCATTGATACAAACTTTGTGGACAGTGAAGGTCAAGAGTATACCATGATTGACACCGCTGGTATGCGTAAATCTGGAAAGGTTTATGAAAACACAGAAAAATACTCTGTCATGCGTTCAATGCGTGCCATTGACCGTTCTGATATTGTCCTTATGGTTATTAATGCCGAAGAAGGTATCCGTGAGTATGACAAGCGTATTGCTGGTTTTGCCCATGAAGCTGGTAAAGGAATTATCATCGTAGTTAACAAATGGGATACGATTAAGAAAGATAATCATACCGTTGCTAACTGGGAAGCAGATATTCGCGATCAGTTCCAATTCTTGAGTTATGCACCAATTATCTTTGTATCGGCTGAAACTAAACAACGTCTTAACAGGTTGCCAGAGATGATTAAACGCATCAGTGAGAGTCAAAACCGTCGTATTTCATCGGCTGTCTTGAATGATGTTATCATGGATGCCATTGCCATCAACCCAACACCAACTGACAAAGGAAAACGCCTTAAGATTTTCTATGGCACACAAGTTTCGGTTAAACCACCAACATTTGTTATCTTTGTCAATGAAGAAGAGCTTATGCACTTCTCATACATGCGTTTCTTGGAAAATCAAATTCGTCAAGCCTTTGGTTTCGAGGGAACACCAATCCATTTGATTGCTCGTAAACGTAAATAAAAAGAGAGACCAACCAGTATAGAATCGTTATGGGTTGGTCTTTTGACATTGTAAGGAGAAAACGATGTTAGAAAATGTTTAAGCTTATTTGTCAAAACAGGGAGTTAAGTATATCAAACCTGAAAAATCGGGTCCGCATCAAGAAGAGATGGAAGTGCTCAAGGCACTTGGTCAAGCAGCTCGTAAGGAGATGCAGACTTTAGCAAAACGTCTAGAGGAGCGTTTGGCACCCTTTAAGATGGATTGTATCAGTAATTGGGCCCATCAGGCACAATTATGTCGTCCACACATTTGGTGCTATTACAGGGCCCCTGAGGATAGTTTAGACGATGTTGCCATGGCGATTCGCCTCTATGACCAGCCTGAAAAATGGGGTATTTTAGCAGAAGTTAGCTTTGTCGAACGTAAAAAATCAGATATGACTCCAGCTAAGCAACATAAGGTCCTAGACTTACCGATTGCCCCCTCTCTATACTATTTTGCCCAGGAAGATGATGTCAGTCATCGTGTAGAAGGAACTGAAGCGAACCGTCAAATGCTTAAAGAAGCTGTTAGAGATGGTAGTGTTCGTAAGGTATTGGTTAAGTATGATGTGATAGTGACTACTAGTAAAACTATGGAAGAGTTGGTAGAAGAGCTTGCTGATGGATTTGATAAGGGCTCTTTGTCAACTGTAGTGGGTGACGAAAAGCTAACATCTAGAGAGGACCGGATAGGTCCTCTTTTTATGCATGTTCAGAGTGATGAAGATACGCTTCTTAAAGTTGATAAAGTTTCTAAAACCGAAGCCCA
>DOTL01000068.1 GCA_003521145.1 Streptococcus sp.
CACATAATTATTGACAGTATCAAGAAATCACAAACTAACCAGATCATTTTAGATTATCTAACACCTGTTAGACCTTATTTAAAGGTATTTCTTCTTACTCTATCAATCTAAAATGACTCTAGTTTTATATTTATATCGTAACTCTTATTATAGCAATTTATTCTTATTTTTTAACTCCTTTCAAAGGTTTTCACCTAAAGCATTTATTTATAGCTAGTAGTTTTTATCCTTAAATCACTCAATCTATAGACTTTACCAGTTCTTAAAGTCAGAAAATTCATATTATTCATTTTCAAAAAAAACAGAATTCAAAAAAATAAATTCTGTTGATTTGACATTATTAAATTGAACGTAATATTAAATCTTTTTAATCTTCTACAGCTGCTTTAAGGGCATCTACCTTGTCCAATTTTTCCCACGGAAGCTCAATATCTGTACGTCCCATGTGACCATAGGCCGCTGTTTGACGATAGATAGGACGTTTAAGATCAAGCATTTGAATGATACCTGCTGGACGCAAGTCAAATAGATCGCGAACAGCAGCTTCAAGTTTACTTTCAGCAACTGTAGCAGTTCCGAAGGTATCAACACGGACTGACACAGGGTTAGCAACACCGATAGCATAAGCCAATTGTACTTCTGATTTCTTAGCAAGACCAGCAGCTACGATGTTTTTTGCAATGTAGCGAGCCGCATATGAAGCTGAACGGTCAACCTTAGTGGCATCCTTACCTGAGAAGGCACCACCACCGTGTCTTGAGTAGCCACCATAAGTATCAACAATGATCTTACGACCAGTCAAACCAGAGTCCCCTTGAGGTCCTCCGATAACAAAACGACCTGTTGGGTTGATAAAGAATTTAGTCTCATCATCCAAGTATTCGGCTGGAGTAACTGCCTTAATGACTTTTTCAATGACATCTTGACGAATTTGGTCGTTAGTCGCTTCAGGATCATGTTGCGTTGAAATAACGACTGTATCAACACGTACTGGTTGGTCATTCTCATCATACTCAACGGTAACCTGAGATTTAGCATCTGGTCGAAGGTATGAAATCTCACCAGATTTACGCAAATCTGCTAATTTTTTAACCAATTTATGTGAAAGGCTAACTGGAAGTGGCATAAACTCTGGAGTTTCATCAATAGCAAAACCAAACATCAAACCTTGGTCACCAGCTCCGATAAGATCAAGTGGATCTTGATCACCAGTTCCACGAACTTCAAGTGCTTCATTGACACCTTGAGCAATATCTGGAGATTGTTCAATCAATGATGGGTGAACCCCAACAGATTCTGCCGCAAAGCCGTATTCTGCATTGTTATAACCAATTTCAGCGATAGTATCACGAACCACACGGTTGATATCTACATAAGCTGTTGTAGAAACTTCACCGAAAACATGGACTGAGCCAGTGTAGACAACTGTTTCTGCTGCAACGTGTGCATTTGGATCTTCTGCTAAAATCGCATCAAGAATGGCATCTGAAATTTGGTCTGCAATTTTATCTGGATGCCCCTCAGATACTGATTCAGACGTGAAAAGTTTACGTTCTGACATATAAAATGTCCCCCTTTTAATATGAAAAATAGTATTAGATAGAACAGATTTGACCGTCTCCTAATAGGTAAAACGCTATACTCCTAATAGAGCTGGACGCCGTTAAAAAGTTACAAAGAACCAACAGCCAACTCTAGGATGACTGTTGCCTTATCGGGACTTAATAACTACCGTTCATTATATCATGTTTTTTCAGTCTAGTCATATAGTTATTTATTATCAAGCCTTATCAATAATTTATAGTGAGCATTTTACCATCTTTTGTATTATACTTAGGTTATGAAAACTTATGAACACGTTTATGACATCTTATCGAGGAGTCCTGATTTTGTAACGGGAGAGAGCTTAGCTAAAAGCCTTGGTGTATCTCGGACAGCCATTTGGAAGGCAATTCAAACACTTCAAGAACAAGGAATTGATATTACAAGTGTCCGCAAGAAAGGCTATTATTTAGAAAATGGAGATATTCTTCTTCCTCAAGATATTTCTAAGCAACTCAACATTCCAGTCTACTTTAATCCAGATTCTAACTCTACCCAAATAGATGCTAAACATGGCATGGAAAAGAATAATTCAACGCCTGCACTTTATCTGGCATCAAGTCAAAAGGCAGCCAAAGGACGATTTGAACGTCACTTCTTTGCCAGTCCACAAGGTGGCATCTATATGAGTATCCACTTAAAGCCTAACTGTCATTTTGAGGAGTTACCCCCTTATACGATGATGGTGGCAGCTGCTATTGTCAAAGCTATCCATCGTCTAACCGGTATCAATACAGAAATCAAATGGGTTAATGACATCTACCTCAGCAACAAAAAAATGGCTGGTATCCTTACCGAAGCCATTAGTTCTATCGAATCTGGTCGTATCACAGATGTCATTATCGGGGTTGGGCTTAACTTCTCAATCAGTGATTTTCCTGAAGAGTTAGCTAATAAAGCTACTAGCCTTTTTACTTCTGAAAAACCAAGCATCACTCGAAACCAGCTCATTTCAGAAATTTGGAAACTCTTTTTAACCATTCCTACTAGCGATTTGTTCAAAGTTTATAAAGAAAAGTCCTTTGTTTTAGACAAACAAGTGACCTTTGAACAAGCTGGAAGGATTTATACTGGTGTTGCCAAGGAAATTGGCGATAAGGGCCAACTTCTCGTTCTTACTGATGATGGTCAGGAAAAATGGTTGACCGCTGGCGAAGTGAGCCTTACTTCTTGGTAGACTTGTCGGCTGCACGCGCGATGCGTGAAACAACATATGTTGTCCAGAGACGACGAAACAGTAAATAACCAAAAAAGGCTGTAAAAAAGTAATAGCCGTGCTGTAAACTGTAATTAAAACAAACCGTTTCAAAAATAGTTTCAAGCGTAATAAACAAAATTTGTTGAATCATAAGATTATTATATCAATAGATAGAGCCTAAGACAAGCAGTCTAGGCTCTTTTCATTTTTACAAAGATGGACCTTCCAAATATCAGCTTCAGAAATAAAACAAATAATACTGGGGTGCCTCTCTATCTAATTTCTAGACTCGGACCTAAAAAGGTCCACTGGACACCCCCGCTTTGCTATTTCTGGGCTCGGACCTAAAAAGGTCCACTGGACCTTTTTAGTCCTCTATTTCTACTACATCAGAGAGAAACTCGAGTTCTTGCGGGATATATTCTTCACGATTTTCTTTTTCCAATTCTTCTTTGGATTTGAGGCTTCGTGCAAATTTTGTTCGGAGTTTTTCAAATTCTGCTTTAGGAACAGCCATTATATTAGGTGAAAAACCGGCAGCTGAGCTCATGATATTTCCGAACATATCATTAAGATCACTGCGTTTCATGACCTGTTCAGCATTAAAGGCAGCATTAAAGGCCAGGATAGCATTTTCTTGATTGGCCAGTACGGGTTCAGATCCATTCAAAAGGGCCCTATTTTGTGGGCTAATAGAATCCAAGATTTCAGGCCAAGTTCCCTTTAGGGCATCCAGACACTGGCGTGATTTCTGCGGATTTTCCATAGTTTCACGCATAATCGTGAGGATCTTTTCACAATCCACCTTGTACTGATAAGCAGGTTTGGCTTTTCGAGTTGGTACTGCTTCCCCTTGGACTTTGCCCTCTTTAAGAGCTTTACGTAGACCTTCTACCTCGCGACGAAGACTATCTAACTCTTCTTGTAAATTCTCTGGAATTTCTTGTAACATCTGACCATGGGTTTCTGACAATTTTATAGTCAGCATCTCCGCATAGATTTTAGGATGTGTTCCAGTTTTAATTTCTGGTAAGGCACTTGTAACCAAATCAATCAATTGGAAAAGTCGGTCTTGCTCTAGAGAAAGATTCTCTTCAAAAAGGGGACTATGGTGACTGTTCTCTCCGCCCGCTTTGACAATCAGAAGGTCACGGAAATACTCCAAGAGATCAGTCGCAAAACGGCTCATAGACTTGCCGTTATCAAAAAGAGTTTCAAGATTTGATAAAGCTTGTGTAGTCTCTTGATTGCGAACGTTAGCGACGAAACTATCCAAGGCTGTCAAACCAATAGAACCAGTGATTTCTTCAGCTACGGCTTGGCTGACATGATTGTCAGGAGAAAGACTCAGTGCCTGGTCTAAGATTGACAAAGCATCACGCATACCGCCTTCTGCACGACGAGCAATAATAGTCAAAGCCTCATCTTCAAAGGTCAGTCCTTCTTTTTCCAAAATTGAAGCCAAGTGCTCCTTAATGGCTCCCTGCTTGATTGATTTAAACTCAAAACGTTGAACACGAGAAAGGATGGTTGCAGGAATCTTATGTAATTCAGTGGTCGCTAGGATAAAGACCACATTTTCAGTTGGTTCTTCCAAGGTCTTCAAAAGAGCATTGAAGGCACCTGTCGAAAGCATGTGAACTTCGTCGATAATATAGACCTTGTAAGTCGCACGACTTGGGGCATAGGTTGACTTATCACGGATCTCACGAATCTCATCCACACCATTATTGGAAGCCGCATCAATCTCGATAACATCTTCGAGACTTCCGTTAGTAATATCGTGACAAATATCGCAGTGATTACAAGGCTCACCATCAACTTGATTAGGGCAGTTCATAGCCTTGGCAAAGATTTTTGCCGCACTGGTTTTACCGGTACCACGTGGCCCAGAAAAGAGATAGGCATGGCTAATTTTCCCTGACTCTACCGCCTGCCTTAGCGTAGTTGAAATTACTTTTTGACCAACCATTTCGCCAAAGGTTTGACTACGGTATTTACGATATAAGGCTTGATACATTAGTTTACCTCAATCATTCCAAATGTAAGCTCGGTTTTCTCAAGTAGAATTTCGACAAATGCTTCAAGATAATCTTGGTCTACGTGGTTATAGTCTCCTACTTGGTGAGAATCCAAATCGAGAACACCAACTAATTTTCCATCTTTTACCATTGGTACAACAATTTCACTTCGAGCATCGGAATCACAAGCGATATAATTAGCGTGTTTGGTGACATCTTCGACAATTATGGTTCTATTTTCAGCTGCAGACTGGCCACAAACACCCTTACCTAGGGCAATTCGAGCACAAGAAACATTACCTTGGAAAGGGCCAAGAATTAACTCATTCTTGACATTATCCATCAGGTAGAAGCCTGTAAACACAGAATTTGGCAGGGTTGTATTTAAGAGAGCTGAGGCATTAGAAAAGTTAGCCAAAGCATTGTCTTCATTGGCAAAAAGCACCTTAACCTGTGCTAGCATTAATTCATAGGCTGATTTTTTTTCTTCGTTAGTCATAACTATCATTATATCAAAAATAGGTCCTTAAAACTAAGATTGACCTACCTTTTCTCCTTCCCTTTCATTTAAAAATAATTCAAGATCATGAATGACATTTTCAGGATATTCTAGACTGGAAATCTGATAAAACTTGACAGTCATCCGATTTCTGAACCAGGTTAATTGACGTTTAGCAAATCGACGTGTATTTTGCTTGAGTTTTTCTAAGGCCTCATCTAAAGTTTGTTCCCCAGAAAAATAAGGAAATAATTCCTTGTAGCCAATTCCACGAGCCGACTGGGCCTCCGGAAAATTATCGTAAAGCCACTTAGCTTCTTCTAGGAGCCCAAGTTCAACCATCTTGTCAACTCGTGTATTAATACGGTCATAAATCAGGGAACGCTCGTCATCCAAGCCAATTATAAAGGGTTCATAACAGGTCTCAGTATTTTCAAGATTGTCCGAAAAACGATAAAGCTCAAGTGCTCTAATGGCGCGACGACGATTTATCTCTTTGATCTCTATACCTAAGCTATCAATCTTTTCGAAAAGCTGCTGATTAGACAATTGCTCTAGTTCTGAACGGTAGGCTAAAACCTGATTTTGGTCAACTTGTCCTCCTAGATGATAACCTTCTAAAAGGCTCTGTAAGTAAAGACCTGTTCCCCCTACAATGATAGGCAACTTGCCACGACTAACAATATCAGTGATGGCAGCCTGCGCCTCTGTCACAAAATCATAGACTGAATAGGACTCATCTACATCACGGACATCGATTAAATGATGTACAGCTGCTGCTTGTTCTTCAGGAGTGGCCTTTGCAGTTCCTATATTCAGTTGTCGATAAACCTGCTGGCTATCTCCCGAGATTATCTCTCCATTAAAACGCTCAGCCAATTCAATTCCAAGCGCCGTTTTTCCCACAGCAGTAGGTCCAGCTACTACAATAAGTTTGGTTTTCATAATCATTTCACTTGCTATTCTAGATATTTTTTTAGATAATGTAAGCATATTATAACATATAAGGAGGATAGTCTCATGGCTAAAAAACATTCATTTGCTAAAGGTGTCGCTACTGGCCTTCTCGGAACTGCTGCTACTGTAGCAGGAGCTGTTTTCGCAGTTAAGAAAACAATCATCGAACCAGAAAAAAAGAAATTGGCTTTCATCGAAGAAAACCGTAAAAAAGCAGCTCGCCGTCGTGTAAGCCGCTAAAAGTTATGGCCAGGGAAACCTGGTTTTTTTCTGCATTTTTTCCTTTCAGCTATGACTAAGAAAGGAGCCAAACATAAAAAGAAAAAAATATAATAAAAAAGTTATTATTATGACCTTTGTTTTGATGACTATATTCTCTTTCTTAACTATTTTATCAAAACATTCCAAAGAACCTGTAAAACCAGAAACAAAAACATATCACTCATCATCTTTCCAATCATCTAAGAATGCTCGTCTCATAAGAAAACTACCACCAACTCTTCGACAGCTACCTCGAAGGATGATAAAACAAGGAATTCTAAAGAGAAGGATAAGGATCAAGCATCTTCTCCTTCTCAACAATCAAGTCAGAAGCAAAATGGCAATACGCCTCCTCATCAAGAAGGCTCTCAAGAAGAACCAAATCCCTTTGAAGGGGGACGAGGTTTGGGCGGTCCAGAAGACGGATCATATGTCACTAACAGCGATGGAGAACGTGTTCAATCTAGCTCATTCAATGTAATCAATGAGTGGAGCACTAATGCTGACAACAGTACTTACGATTATCCACAATCTTCATCAAGCGCTAACTCAAGTTTAACTGTAAATTAAATCAAAAAATTGCTCAGAATCATCAAGTATTCAGGAGATAACCCCGATTAGAAACTAAATCTAACTGGGGTTTTTAGTCTTGAATATAGGCTCTATAATTTCTGTAGTG
>DOTL01000051.1 GCA_003521145.1 Streptococcus sp.
ATAGGAATAAATCTCTTTCTAGTAATGTTTTGCAACTCTACTATAACGGATTTATTCCTTTTTGTGTTTACACAACTTATTTTACACTACCATATAGACTCACAAGCATAATCAATCTTACAAAATGCTTCTATGCTTCTTATTCTCTAATTAAACCTACTTTGATAAATTAAATTAAACAACCACTGAAGATTGATAAAAGGTTTTGTTTGAACCTTCATAATTGGGGAAAGAACTTCCCTAATTTCTCGTTTAATTTTCAATTCATTAACTTGAATTTTTTTTGCTTCTTCTGAAAAATAACTGACGTCCTCAAATCTAAACCTACTATCAAAACCGATAGTCATATTATCTTTATCATATAAAAAGCTTCCTAAGGATTTTGTTAGAAAAGATTTACTTTTAGTATTTATAATAGCATTTGTTCTATCATTATCGTATCGAATACCATCAATCTCCGGTGTATAAATCCATCCCATATCCTCTACCAACATAACGAGATCTGGTTCTGTCCCCTCCTTATGAGGAATATGCTGAGCATAATAAACAGAGTGGTATTTCAAATTAAAAAAAGTAAATAGTCTCATTCCCAAGACTGTATACAGCCCTATAATTAGTCCTACAAAAAGCCCTAAAATATTTCTTTTTCGCATTGTCATCTTCTCTTTCTTTTTCTATCTCCAATTACATGTTGACTAGATTAACAATTAAGCATTGTACACTATTCATAACAATTCTTAAAACTCAAGGATTTGTGGCTTCTGTAATTGCTTCTACAGCTTTTTAACAAAGCCTCGTGATACCATCGTTGTAAACAGACTTAACTCTCTTATAATTACGGATTCTCTTTGACCCTCTCTCACTTTGTCATTCAAACTAAACATGGTATAATAGTTGAGGTATCGACTGTCTCTTCTATTAGGAAAAATAAGGCATCAAAAAGTAACAAGAAGGGGCTAAACCCTTGGTATGAAAGGAATCTAGAAATTATTATGATGAACATGCAAAACATGATGAAGCAAGCACAAAAGCTTCAGAAACAAATGGAAAAAAGTCAAGCTGAATTGGCTGCTACAACTTTCACTGGAAAATCAGCCCAAGACTTGGTCGTTGCTGAATTAACTGGTGACAAAAAAGTGGTTAACATCACTTTTGCTGATGCTGTTGTGGATCCTGATGATGTGGAAACACTTCAAGATATGACTGTTCAAGCCCTTAACGATGCTCTTGGACAAATCGACGAAGCTACTAAAAAATCAATGGGTGCCTTTGCAGGCAAATTGCCATTCTAAACAATAAAAAGGAATCCCACGATTCCTTTTTCTATATACTCATTTAGCAACTCAGCCATAATATACAACAAGAGAGACACTGCACCCCAATAATGGGACAAGAGAAAAACTCTCATGCGACCAGTTTTCTTATACTCTTCAATTAGCTTGATAAAACTTACTTTGTCGATTCTCTTACCAAGCTCTGATACTTGTTTAGTAAATCTACCTGCAAACGTAACTGTTCAACTTCAGATAACTGCTTCATCCCTTTACCATAAGTATATTGGTTCCCCACGGGTTGGTGGAAACGGTATAATTCATCATTCTGATACCATCGCCACCAGGTCTTCACCTGACTAGCATTTTTGACACCGAGGGCATCCATGATAACCTTATTTGACTTATCTACTTTCTTCATTTCGATACAGGCTAGCTTAGTTTCTACTGAATATGCCTTTTTGACCATAACAAAACACTCCTGTTTCTAGTTTACCAGAATTCAACAAGAGTGTTTTCTTGTGTCTCATTTTATGGGTGCAGTGCCAGTCCAAGCGTTTTTATGTTCGAAAACTCATTTTGTTTGACTTTTAGCCAACTCCAGACAGTAAGTCTTCACATGACAATGAGGGCAAGTCAGTTTACGAGTCCTTGGTGTATGACTTGCAAGAGCAAACTCTTTAAAACTAGGATCAAAGATCTTATGACAGTTAGGACAGAGGTATTCAAACTGCTTTCTATAATGAAGTACCAGTAGGTTCACTACTATAACAAAAGCAGGGCAGACAATAAACAAACCTCTAGGATCCTTAAAATAATAACTAACAATCAGTAGACTTACCAGATAAAGAAGGGAGATTAGAACGATACTCTCATAAATTCTCCACTACAAATGATGCCATGATTTTTGATTTTCCATAAGACGTGAAATGTCTGACAAATCTTCCAGCGAAAGTTGACGCCGTTTAGCAGTAGCTTTTTGCAAGTGACGGGCACGTTTTAGTTTGACCTCTATCTCCTTCGAAGACTTTTCCAAGCTCTCGATCTGGTCTGTCAACAAAAGCTCTAAAACCTGTTCCCTATTTTCCTCTTGCGAGATGTTTTTGATTTGATTAATTGAGAAATCCAAATCTCTTAAGAAACAAATGACTTTCAGGCGTTCCAAGTCTGATTCGTGGTAAATTCTCCGACCACCCTCTGTGACTTTAGATGGCGTCAAAATACCTCGTTGATCATAGTACTGAACAGTCCTGACAGACACTTCTGCTGCTTTAGCCAACTCTCCTGTTGAAAACGTCGACATCTCAGTCACCACCTTTTAAGATTTTCTATCAAAAGAGGACATTTGCCACCCTTGATACCTAGATTCTACCTTATAACGTAAGGGAATATGCAAGACATAACCCTAGAAGGATTTTCTTTTCTTAAAGAAAAAGTTAGTCATCACTCTTTACAGCCTTTACAGCTTCTGTAAAGCCCTAGTCGAAGAGGCCACCCAAACCTAAGGCAGCAAAAGGATTGTTACTGACTTCTTCCTGTTGCTCCAAAAGTTTGGTATTCTCATCTAATTCGAGAAACTTCTCGTAAATCTGTGCGGTCATACGAGCATCCTCCAAGCTGTTATGACCGTGTCCCTTGATTCCAAAAAAATCTGCCACACTAGTCAACTTGAGGTTAACAATACCGTTCAAATCAGAAGCACGACGGTCAAAGGCCTCATCGAAAACATCTAAAGCATATTGCTCTTCCAAGTCTAAACCATTTTCAGCTAGAATAGGTAAATCTGATTTAAGAGCATTGTAGCCGATAAGTGGAGTGTCACCAACAAATGATTTAAAATCTGCCAGAACAGACTCTAGATTTGGTGCCTTGGCGATCTTATCCGCCGTAATTCCAGTCAAACCATTGATAAAGGACTGCAAAGGAACATCCGAATAGACGAAAGAATCAAACTGGTCCACTTCCTCATGCTGATTCAGCTTAACAGCCGATACTTGGATAATATGGCTAACACCATCTATTGTGTTAAACTCCAAATCAAAGGCAATATAAGTTTCTAATTTTTTCATTCTATCTCCTACAATAGTTAAAGCTGAGACTGAGTCCCAGCTTCTTTTTTATTTTCCAAATAGACGTCCAAAGAAACCTTTTTTAGAAGCGTCTTCTTGTTTGGTCTGGATTTCTTCCACTTGGGCCTTAGCTTCGTCAACCTCAACCTTAGCCTCATCAAGTTCAAGTTTAAGCTCTTCCTTGTCCTTCATAGCAGTCAAGGTCAATTGCTGCTGTTGATCAATTTGTTTGTCCTTTTCGGCGATTTGAACGTCTTTGACACGCAATTGGTCATCCATGTTAGACAACTGCTCGTCCTTAGCCTTCAACTGAGCATAGAGACGGGCAATCTCAGAGTTTTTCTCGTCTACAAGAATCTCCAACAACTCACGTTGTTTTGTTTCTTCATCGATTGGCTCATCGTCAAAGATGGTTTTCTTGTAAATTTCCTCCAACTTAATCAAGCCACTACGTTTAACGACAGTAACCCCTTTATCATTTTTTTCTAGATCTTCTTCTGGAAGTTGTTTGACACGATTATTGACTGCTTGACGACTAACGCCAAGGATTTCAGCAATCTCGCTGACTGTCTTTTCAATACTCATAATAGCCTCATTTTCTCTTGAAATGTCTTACTATGAGAATATCACAATCACTCCCTTCTGTCAATTTGACTAGTTATTCTGGATATCTGAAGGACTTTTTTTCCTTTCACTCTTCAAACAATTTACTTGATAGTAAGCTAAGCTTTTGGTAAACTATATGTGGTTATAAATGTATAAAGAGGGAAAGTCTTTGACTTAAACAATCGGTACTTCCAAATTGCGTTTGGTCGGTATCAGATCTGTTGTATCTAGGAATGGTGGGAACAATTCCACAAGGTTTTGGATTTTCATTCTTGCTCCAATTATTGATGTCATTCGAGCAACCTTGGTTGCAAAACGGCTTAATATTGAAGCATAAATCACATTATCTTCAACGGTTTGACTGTTGGAGTTTTTTGTTGTCACTCTACTCGCTCACTAAAGCCTTATATTGCCATCCGAGATTGAAAAAAGCCCTAAATTATGCCATAATAAACAAAAGCAAAATAGAAAGAATGAGTCCTATGAAAAACTTCCGTGATGATATTAAGGTCAATGATTTGGCTCAGCCCTTCTTAGAGCCAATCGTCGAACAAATGACCACTGTATTCGATCCTGAGATTGAGCTAGACATTTACAACCTTGGTTTGATTTATGAAATCACTGTCGATGAAAATGGCCACTGCTACCTCCTTATGACCTTTACTGATACTGGTTGTGGCTGTGAAGAGACTATGACTTATGAAATCGCTGAAAAGCTAAAATCCATTGACGGTATTAACTCTATCAAGGTGGAAACAACTTATTCACCAGTCTGGAAGATGACACGCATCAGTCGTTATGGACGTATCGCTCTTGGTATCTCACCTCGAGGCGGAAAATAAAAGGAAAAACATTACTTGTCATCATACTGCCAACAACTATCTCAGGATTCAACATCAAAAAATCACATCGAACAAATGTCCGGTGTGATTTCGTTTTATATCATATCATTAGGCTTTACCTGATTTATCCATGTTCCAGAAGTCGGTAACGGCACCACGTGACGCTGAAGAAACGATGTGAGCATACTTACCGAGGACACCACGGCTATAAAGTGGTGGCAACTCAGTTTCTGCTTTACGTTTCGCCAACTCTTCGTCTGAAACGTGCATCGTAATTTCTTTGGTATCTTGGTCAACTGTAACCATATCACCTGTACGGAGGTAGGCAATAGGTCCACCAACCTGAGCTTCAGGAGCAATATGACCAACAACGAGTCCGTAAGTACCACCTGAGAAACGTCCATCTGTCAAGAGGGCAACCTTGTCCCCTTGACCTTTACCAACGATCATTGATGACAATGACAACATTTCTGGCATACCAGGACCACCCTTAGGACCTACAAAACGTACAACAACTACGTCACCATCAACGATTTCATCAGAAAGAACTGCTTCGATGGCATCTTCTTCTGAGTCAAATACTTTAGCAGGACCAGTGATGTTACGAACTTTAACCCCTGATACTTTGGCAACCGCACCTTCTGGAGCCAAGTTCCCTTTCAAGATAATCAATGGACCATCAGCACGTTTAGGATTTTCAAGCGGCATGATGACTTTTTGACCTGGTGTCAAATCATCGAAGGCCTCCAAGTTTTCTGTAACAGTCTTACCAGTACATGTGATACGATCACCGTGAAGGAAACCATTCTTAAGAAGGTATTTCATAACGGCTGGCACACCACCGACGTTGTAAAGGTCTTGGAAGACATATTGACCTGAAGGTTTCAAGTCAGCCAAGTGAGGCACACGCTCTTGGAAATCGTTGAAATCTTCAAGTGTCAAATCAACATTAGCGGCGTGGGCAATAGCGAGCAAGTGAAGTGTCGCATTTGTTGAACCACCAAGTGCCATTGTGACGGTGATGGCATCTTCAAAGGCTTCACGTGTTAAGATATCTGATGGTTTAAGACCTAGTTCAAGCATCTTAACAACTGCACGACCTGCTTCTTCGATATCTGCTTTCTTCTCAGTTGATTCTGCAGGGTGAGATGATGATCCTGGAAGACTCATCCCCATTACTTCGATCGCTGTCGCCATTGTATTGGCAGTATACATCCCACCACAACCACCAGGGCCAGGGCAGGCATTACATTCAAGTTCTTTAACCTCTTGTGCAGTCATATCACCGTGGTTCCATTTACCGATACCTTCGAAAACAGAAACCAAGTCGATATCCTTACCGTTAAGATTACCTGGTGCAATGGTACCACCATAGGCAAAAATCGCTGGAATATCCATGTTAGCAATGGCAATCATAGAACCAGGCATGTTCTTATCACATCCACCGATAGCAACAAAGGCATCGACGTTGTGACCACCCATAGCTGCTTCAATTGAGTCGGCAATGATATCACGAGATGTCAATGAGAAACGCATCCCTGGGGTCCCCATGGCAATACCATCAGCAACAGTAATCGTACCAAATTGAACTGGCCAAGCACCTGCGTCTTTAACACCTTCTTTGACAATTTGACCAAAACCGTGCAAGTGGATATTACATGGTGTGTTCTCAGCCCAAGTTGAGATAACCCCAACAATAGGTTTTTCAAAACTATCATTCGTCATCCCAGTCGCACGAAGCATGGCACGGTTAGGTGATTTAACCATACTATCGTAGACAGATGAACGATGTTTCATGTTATTTTCAGACACGATATTTTCCTCCATCGTTAATAACTATTCTAATTTAAACTTCTACTCCTATTCTAACATAAATTGTCTAAAAAAACTGACAATTTACCAACTACTCTCCCTTTTTAAATTATGCTAAAATAAGGTCATGAAACATTTTGATACTATCGTTATTGGTGGGGGGCCTGCTGGCATGATGGCGACCATCGCCTCAGCCTTCTTTGGCCAACAAACCCTCCTAATTGAAAAAAACAAACGTCTCGGAAAGAAGCTGGCTGGTACTGGCGGTGGACGTTGTAATGTTACAAACAACGGGACTTTAGACGATCTTCTAGCAGGCATTCCTGGTAATGGACGTTTCCTCTATAGCGTCTTTTCACAATTTGATAACCACGATATCATTGCTTTTTTCGAGGACAATGGTGTCAAACTCAAGGTTGAAGATCACGGACGTGTCTTCCCTAAGACAGATAAATCACGAACCATCATCCAAGCTCTGGAAAATAAAATTCAGGAACTGGGTGCTAGTATCCTTACCAATACAGAAGTTATCTCCGTCAAAAAGGTTGATGCGCTATTCCAAGTTAAGTCTTCAGACCAGACTTTTACCAGTGATAAACTCATCGTCACAACTGGAGGAAAATCTTACCCATCAACTGGTTCAACTGGTTTTGGACACGATATTGCCCGCCATTTTAAGCTCCATGTCACTAATCTTGAAGCTGCTGAAAGTCCACTCCTAACCGACTTTCCACACAAGGCTTTACAGGGAATTTCTCTTGACGATGTCACTCTGTCCTATGGCAAACACAAGATTACCCATGATCTTCTTTTCACCCATTTTGGCCTATCTGGACCAGCTGCCCTACGTCTTTCCAGCTTTGTCAAGGGTAGTGAGATTGCTCATCTTGACTTTCTTCCCAACCAAAGCCAAGAAAATCTCAAGACTTACTTTGAGGAAAACCGTGAGAAATCTATCAAAAACGCTCTCAAAGCTCTTGTGCCTGAGCGTGTCGCTGAATTCCTAGCAGAAGACAAGGCTGACAGAAAGGTTAAACAACTGCACCCCAAAGACTTGGAAAACATTATTAGTCAGCTTAAGGACATGGAAATCCCAATCACAGGTAAAATGTCACTTGCCAAATCCTTTGTGACTAAAGGTGGCGTTGATCTTAAGGAAATTAATCCCAAGACTCTAGAAAGTAAAAAAGTCCCTCACCTACACTTTGCAGGAGAGGTCCTTGACATCAATGCCCATACTGGTGGCTTTAACATTACTAGCGCCCTCTGTACCGGTTGGGTAGCAGGGATTCAGAGCCCTTGGGACTAAGGATTGAGTCCTCCTATCATAAAAAGCTGTTAAAACCATCTTCTTTTTAATTACTATACCTAAAAAGTGTCCCTCCTAAAACGGAAGGGACACTTTGTCTATTTCTCAAAGGAGAGGAGGGGATTCGAACCCCCGATCCCCGTTAAGGACTACACGCTTTCCAAGCGTGCGCACTCGGCCTCTATGCGACCTCTCCACATCAAACGATTAGCCATCAATAGGCTAATCGTTATTTTTAATTAAGTTTTCAAGATTTAATCTTTAAACTGAGCCTCTAATCGGTAGATGACCTGACCTTTTTCTGAGAACTTACGCTCGTACTCAGTCATGACGTTGCCCTCATAATCACTGGCATGAAGGTCCAACCAAACTTTGTTGAGAACCATTCCATACTGTGAAAAGCTCGCCAAACTGTATTCGAAAAGTCCACGGTTGTCTGTCTTAAAGTGAATCTCTCCGTTTTTAGGCAGAATTTGCTTATAAGTATCTAGGAAAGTCTTGTAAGTCAGACGACGTTTCTCATGACGACTCTTAGGCCATGGATCTGAGAAATTCAGATACATCATATCCACTTCGCCGTCTTCGAAATAATTGGTCAAGGCTGAACCATCCACGCGCAAGAGCTTGACATTTTCAGCACCTGAGGCCAAAACCTTATCCAAGGCGTAGCTCAATACAGACAGCTGAATATCAATACCAATGTAGTTGATGTCAGGGTTTTGTTGACCCATACCAGTAATGAATGCCCCTTTACCAGATCCCACCTCAATATGGATAGGATTATCATTACCAAAAAGCTCATGCCACTTACCTTTAGCAGCTTCCGGCTCAAGGATAACGTACTGAGGATGATTAGCTAGGTGTTCCTCTGCACCTTTACGTTTTCTAACTCGCATGTCTACTTTCTAATATCTGTGCAAGGTCTCTCTGAATTTACGAAGTTCATAAATCTCCCGGTTGGCATGTTCCATATCATGACTATCAAAGAATTTTGAAATCTGTGTCAAGTATGAAAATTGCCCATACCAGTAAATCTTGTCCATCACAAGGTCATTGTTCTTATAGCCATAGTATGACAACCACTGGGGCCAATGTGTCAATGGAATGTAATGGCTGAGGATCTGTGCCACATCATACATACGATCTGTTAGACGTACAGAATCCCAATCAACCAAATAGATCAATCCTGAGGTTGTGATGACAAAGTTACTATGACGAGCATCGCCGTGAACAATTGTTGCAATCTCCGCACGAAACTCAGGAAGATGGCGTTTCAAATCTCTAACAACGTCTTGAAGGAAGCAATTTTCACGCAATTGATAAGCGGCATTTTCTTCCCACTCGTGTAGAAGATCAAAAGGATTTTCAATATGATAGTCCAACTGCAAGAGTTGATTAACCAAGTGTTTAGAGCGGTGCAAATTACCAAGAATTTGGATAATCTGTTTACTATTCATGTCATGTTTGGTCAAAATACGACCATCAAGCCACTCCTGTGCACTCATCATGTCACCATTTCCCAGACGCTTAGCCCACAAGAGCTGTGGTGCAATCTGTTCCTTGGCAAGAGCTGCCAATATTGGTGTTGTATTCATCTTCACAAAGACGCGATCTCCGTTTGGGTAAGTTCCCATATAGGCCTTACCACTATTTCCTTTGAGAGGAGTCAGGCTCAAATCTTTATCTGTTGATGTCACCTAGGCATCTCCTTTTTCTTTAGTCATTTGTTTCTATTTTAACTTATTTAATAGGTGTTAGTCAATCATCTTCTTAAGCATGACTGGTAGGTAAACAAGGCTCAAAATCAGCATAATTCCAGCCAAAATCAGGCTAAACTTAAGATCGAAGAGGCAAATAGCCTGGACCATAGTCAGCACAAGTACAATCTGAGTAATCAAGCGCTTAAGATTGCTCACCTGCATGTCTTTTCCAACTGGCATAAGGTTAGCCATTCTCTGATAAGCAAAGTGTGATTTTAGTGCTGTCAGTTGGAAGAGCAAGAGGTAGTCAAAAACAACCACAAGCACCATAGCCAGCCATTTTTCAGGAACCAAAAAGATAACTAAAAGCGTTAAGGCAAAAAGGCGTAGGCTAAGGGCAAAGTAATCTCCAGAACGCAAGAAGGCTCTTAGGTAAAGATTATACCAGGTATTTTCCTTGTCTTTCTTTGTACGTTTGAGAATACCATCCAAATAGGCACGACGTTTAACACTCGACGTAATCCCCTTAACATTGGTAAAGAGTGAAAAGAACTTCAAGATCGATTGTTGACGCTTATTTTCTCCTGCAATAGCCTCAGTCCAATTCAGTCCAGACTGCTTATAAAAAGGTTGAGCCTTTTTCTGGAAAATAACATACTTAAGAATAGCCATAGTTAAAGCTACAAGAATAACTCCCCAAACTGTAAGTCCCAAGGCTAAAAAGAGAGGAATAACCAAAATAAAAATCAGGGTTTGTACTATTACCCAAAATCTAAAAGCACGCCCTGTTGCCTTCTTAATATGGTCTAGCACCTCTTTTTCTTTCACTAAAAGGTAGTGCTTGTCCGCAGGTTCTAGATAAGTCGCAATATTCCCCCAGAAAGGTAATAGAAGACAAAGCACAAGCAAGCCAAGAATGATCGCCCACGGATTCTTTGGAAAATGCTTCAGTAACTGGCTATACTGAACCAAGACAAAGCCTAGCAGAAAGAGAAGAACCAAGATAAAATGATCATTAAAAACGTAACGACTATACTTAGCACAGCGGACATTGAATCGCTTGCTACGCTCCTTAAATAGCTTAGCTATCATGACAATTCTCCCTTAGTTAACTGCATGTAGATATCGTTAAGACTAGCACTATCATCGCCAAAAGTCTGACGGAGCTCCTCGATAGTCCCCTGTGCTAAGACCTGTCCATGGTGCAAAATCACAAAGCGATCACACATTTTCTCAGCTGAATCCAAAACGTGAGTCGACATGAGAATCGCCTTGCCCTTAGCTTTTTCCTCAGCTAAAAGCTCAATTAGGCCGGAGATTGCCAAGGGGTCCAAACCCAAGAAGGGTTCATCAATAATGAAAAGACTTGGATTCACAATAAAGGCACAGATAATCATGACCTTCTGCTTCATTCCTTTTGAAAACTGGGTCGGGAACCAGTCTAACTTTTCATCTAAGCGAAAGAGTTTGAGGTACTTGTCCGCACGTGCCATACCCTCAGTCACATCAAGACCATAGGCCATCAACACCGTTTCCAAATGTTCACGAAGCGTCAATTCTTCATAGAGACTTGGCGTTTCAGGAATATAGCCAATCTTCTGACGATAGCTAGCAGGATCTTGCTGAATAGTTAACCCATCAATGGCAATCTGTCCTCCATAGGGTGTTAAGAGACCAATAATCTCATTAATTGTTGTTGATTTCCCAGCACCATTAAGACCAATGAGACCAACTAATTCACCATCAGCCACCTCAAAAGTCACATCTTTTAGGACGGGAATATTAGCGTAACCACCCATCACCTTTTCTAATTTAAGCATTATCTTTTCTCTCTTTGGTATGATATAATCTATTATAACAAAAACTCATGGAAAGGTCGTTATTATGGATAATTGTATTTTCTGTAAAATTATATCTGGGGAAATCCCATCATCAAAAGTCTACGAGGACGACAAGGTCTTAGCCTTCCTCGACATTTCACAAGCTACAAAGGGACATACCTTGGTTATTCCTAAAGAGCACGTTCGTAATATTTTGGAAATGTCTGCTGAGACTGCTGAGACTGTCTTTAGCCGTGTTCCAAAAATTGCTCGTGCCGTGCAAAAAGCAACTGGGGCAATCGGCATGAATATCCTTAATAACAACGAAGAAGTTGCTGGACAAACAGTCTTCCACGCCCACATCCACCTCGTTCCTCGTTACGGTGCAGACGATGGTATCCACATGGGATTTGACGAACACGAACCTGACTTTGCCGCCCTTGCCGACCTTGCTGACAGCATCGCTAAAGAGGTAACAGAATGAAAATCGGACGCTTTCTAGCTCTTGGAACTCTTGCCTACGGTGCCTACTACGCCTATAAACGACGTGAAGACATCAAAGAGGAAATCCTAGACCTCAACCAATCACGAGAAAATATCTCTCACGATCTGGACAATATCAAACGCAACCTTGACATCATCAAGGAACAAAACCTAGTTCTCGCTGACATCAAACAAGACCTTAACTATAAAACACGCGTCTTCAAGAAAGACCTCGAACCCCGACTCAATATCATCCAAGAACGCTTGAAAAAATATCAGGGTGAGGATAAAGAATAAAGGTAAGTAGCCTGTGCTACTTACCTTTTTTATCAATGATGAAAACTTATAAAAAATTTATGGATGGTGTAATAGTCACTTAATGTTCCTTTTTTTCACAACAGAAAGTACCATTCAATAATAAAAGGCACGACTAATCAGATTAAAGAGAACACTACTAAACCTATTTTCATATAACTACTATTTCTTTTTTAAAGCATTAATAATAGAACGTGTTGCTGATTTCGTTAAGCCTTGATTTTTAGGATGTGTCCTTAAATAGGAATGGACTTTGGTACCAGTATCTGAACGTGTGTAACCATTTGTATTAACAATCTTATTACTTAACAGTTTATCCAATAAATCCATTCTGCATCTCCTCACAATTAGTAATTAAAATTTATACTAAATGAATTCATTGTATGATAGTTATCATTCTTTATATTAGCAGTCCACCCAATATTTTCACCGTTCTTCATTTTATGCTTATAATAGTTTCCAGCCTCTGCGTTTTTTACTTTTTCGTCTGATTCCTCAACTTTCTGTCCTGGATTAACTGCAACAAATTCTGATATAGATACTGACTGCTTTCCTTTCGGATCAATACTAGATTGTGACGAACTAAATGGCTCCGCTTCAATACTATTGTTAATTACAAAAGTTGATTCAATATAAATTCTTTTATCCGTTAAGTTATCAATAATAACATTTCCACCAGTTCTTGTTATTTTAATATTTTTATCACTATATAGTTTTTCCGTTTTTGCTACTGTTTTTTTCGAACCCGTAATACTTTGTCCTACTTTTGACGTATTATTGCCATTAGTAGAATTTTCATTCGAAGAATCTCTAATAGCCAAAAAAATTATTAACAATGTAAATATAAATCCAAAAACTGCAAATACATAAACGCTAACATTAAAAATTTTCTTTAACATATCTTTTCCTCGCCTTTATTTTTTACTTTGAACTGTTACTGTTGCTTCAGAATCGATTGATTTGATCAGCGAAGTATAATATTTTTCTGCTGACTCCTCTATTATACTTCTGTGCTCGTTTAAATAAGATTCCTGTTCCTTATTTGAAAAACCTTCTGCAACCGCTTTACCAGTATCTATATCTTTAGTCGAATAACTAAGAATCTCCCCACTGGTATCATAAAGTTTATAAGGTTTATCTTTATCTAATTCAACACCAATGGATTCAAACTTAGGCAAAGTCACGAGATAATTGTGTTCGCCTTCTTTACTAATAGAAACACCTTTTTTGATGCCGAATTTTGCAGTATAGTTGAGAATAATAATTGCTCTCTTTTCAGAACCAGGAATCACAAATTTAGTACCAAATAACTTTGTATTATCTTTAATTGTCTTAACTTTCTGTATACCAACATTTAACAAAACCACTTCTTGAACTTTTTCAATTTTTTTGATTGTTGAGTATGTATTTGTAGTTTGGTTCGATTCACTATTGGCTTTAGAAAAATTAATATATAATCCTAAAACTAAACCCAGTAAAGCAATAAGTCCAATACCTACTACTTTCCAAAGTAAAATCTTTGTTTTAAAAAATCTTTTTACTAATTTCATTCAAATTCTCCCATACTCCTACTTCTTCAAAAACAACTGAACTAACAGTGCTAAAATTACAATCCCAGCTGCAATCATGGGGTTCAATATTGCCACACCTACAAGAAGTAGGATAGCCAAAATCCATAAAACTACTTTTAACATTATTTCTCCTTATCAAATAACAAAAGATTGTAATATTAAACCCAAGAAATCACTAACTAAAATTTAATTTTACAAAAAAATTTATAACAATATTAATGCGTTGTCAAAGATTTTTTTGAAAACAGAATATATTTCCAACTATTTATCATATCATTATAATTTAAACAATTTTATCTCATTTTATATTTAAGAATAAATATAAAAGTCACAGCTATACACAAAACAAGACTTTCCGCTGTGCTAAAGGTGAGAGAAGCACCATTGCTTCTCTTACTCGGAAGATTTGAGACTCAAGCTCAAATCTTAGGAATGGAATTCCGTTAGGAAGTCGCTTCCATCCGTAGCACCCAAGGAAAGTCTTAAATAAAAAAGAAAAGGCAGAGATGTCTACTAACATCTCTGCTTCATAGTAGGATTAGAAGGTTTTATGCTTTTTATTCAGCATCTTTTTCTTTGATAACCAAGACACCATCTTCCATATCAGCTTCTAGGTGTTTAGTATCAAGGTTATCCAAGTGGAAGTCTGTGACTTTGTCACGGATTTGTTGTTCAACCACACGACGGAGTGGACGAACACCCATGACTTCATCATAGCCTTCTTCAGTCATGTATTCTTTAGCAGCTTCGCTAACTGCCAAGTCAATGTCTTTCTTAGAAAGAGTCTTGTTAACTTCAACCAACATAAGGTCTACAATCTTAGAAAGATCTTCTTTGCTCAAATGTGAGAATTCGATGACAGCATTGAAACGGTTAAGGAATTCTGGACGGAAGTAAGGTTTCAAACGATCCATAAGTTCTGGTTTATCAGCATCTTCTGTCAAGTTAGCTTCGTAACCAAAGCCTGCATTTGAAGTTGCGATAATCACAGTATTCTTGAAGTTTACAGTGTTACCTTGACCATCTGTCAAACGACCATCGTCCAAAACTTGGAGGAGGAGGGTGATGACTTGAGGGTCAGCCTTTTCAATTTCGTCGAGAAGAACGATTGAGTATGGGTTACGGCGAACACGTTCTGTCAAAGTATTGCTATTGTCATCATAACCAACATAACCAGCTGTTGTACCAATCAATTTAGAAACAGCTGTGCGGTCGCTGTATTCTGACATGTCCAAACGAATAATGGCATCTTTAGTACCGAATATATCAAGAGCCAATTGTTTAGCCAACTCAGTTTTACCAACACCAGTAGGTCCTACAAAGAGGAAGCTACCGATTGGACGGTTACCTTCGTCAAATCCTGCACGGCTACGACGGATGGCACGTGCCACTGCTTCAACGGCCTTATCTTGACCGATAACTTTAGTTTGCAAACGGTGGCCCATATCTTTCAAACGTTCGATATCAGTTGCTCCCATTTGCGATACTGGAATACCAGTCATACGTTCTACAGATTCAGCCACATCGTTAACAGTTGCAGTGACTTTAAGGTCTGCTTTATGGTTAGCAATCTTCTTTTCAAGTTCTTCAATACGAGCCTTAGCGTTTAGAGCTGCTTCGTAGTCTTCTTTGGCAACTGCAGCTTCTTGTTTAGCTTTTTCTTCTTCAATTTCATGTTCAACAGCATTCACATCAGTCACTGGGTGTTGAGCAGCCAAGTGAGCAGCTGTTACATCGACAAGGTCGATAGCCTTATCTGGCAAGCTACGTTGTGGAATGTATTGTACAGAGAAATCAACCGCTGCTTTCAAGACGTCATCTGGCAAGATAACATTGTGGTGTTTTTCATAAAGATCACGGATACCTTGGAGAATCTTGAAAGTATCTTCAGCAGAAGGAGCATTGACCTTAACTTCGTTGAAACGACGAGCTAGGGCAGGGTTCTTCAAGATAGTGTTACGGTATTCATCTTGAGTTGTTGCACCAATCACTGTCAATTCACCACGTGAAAGAGCTGGTTTCAAGATATCAGCAAGACCCTTAGACCCTTGACCATCGCCAGTGCTTCCGGCACCAAGAATTTGGTGGATTTCATCGAAGAAGAGGATAATGTTTCCAGCTTCTTTGACTTCGTTTACCAAGTTTTGAATGTTTTCTTCAAAGCTACCACGGTATTGAGTACCAGCTTCAAGTCCAGAAATATCAATTGAAATGATTTCTTTATTCTTGATAGCAGCTGGGACATCACCATTGACGATGGCTTGAGCCAAACCTTCAACTACGGCTGTTTTACCAACCCCAGCATCCCCGACAAGGACTGGGTTATTCTTGGTACGACGAGCCAAGATTTCGCAAGTCTCTTGGATTTCTTTGTTACGTCCGATAACAGGATCCAATTTACCTTCGCGAGCTTCTTCAGTCAAGTTACGACCAAGTTTAGCAAGAATACCATCTTGTTTAGGTCCTTTACCTTGTTGTTGAGTTGGGTTCACTGCTTCACCTTCATTACGAGGCAATTGACCTGTTTGACGGTAAATCGCAAATTCTTCAGGTGTCACTTCACGACCGTTAATCATGTAGCGACGGTTTTCTGAACGGTAGCCACCCATGTTACCCATCAATTGATTGAAAAGATCATCCATATTGTTAAAGTTGTTGTTCATATAATCACCTCATTATGTGTTTTCTTGTGAAATTTTTCAAGTGTTATTTTTATGTTAATATGTTCTCAGTCTTAAATAAATCGTCATTTAGCATAAGAACCGCCTTCTTTCTGTGAATCTCTCAATATAGCCAACTTCCAAACTTCTCTCAAAACTATGAATAGCTTTTTCAGAAAGAAACTTGTACATTAAGGAATCCTTTTTCCATATGATTTTATCATACACCTTTCATTTGACCAGGTCAAGAATTTATATTTGACTTTTTCTGACCTTTAAGATGAAAATTTTTGCAGACTAGCTGCAATCCTTTTTTATTGGAATATGGGCTATTGACACAGCCTTCATAAGGATTTCATTTCCTTATATTGCACAAATTTGGTCAGTAATAGTCAATAGTTTTGTTTGGTCTTTTTTGACCTTTTGGAAAATAATTTACGGAAAGTAAAAAAGCCTACCAGAGGTAGACCTTCTATAAAACTATTTTACTCTAATCGGTACACGTCCAAAGTTTTGTTCGCAAAGCTCGGGGTTACCTAATTGATAAACATTATCCTCTTGCTGTGTAATCATATCCCAAGGCTCCCTTCCAATACGAGCCACTATATCCACATACTTTTTCACAGATTTGAGATGAGACTGCCCTTTTTGAGAAAATCCAAGGACATGAACAGCCTGGGGTAAAGGATTATCCACAGCTCTGACTAAGATATAGGTCAAAATACGACGTACCCGTGCTTTTGTATAGCGTTTGGTCGCTACCTTATCCACCAGCTCCTCCACAGAAGAAATCTCACGGACAGCAGCTTTTAAACGACTTGCAATCTCTTCATTCACTTGGAAAACACTGGTCAAATCAGGGTGTGTAAGAATCTGATAAACCAGCAATTGGAAATAATTATCCCAAGAAACCTGTGGAGAAGTTTGAAAAAGTTTGCTATTGGGCATGAACTTATCCACAAAATCACTATCTTCTTTGTGGAGACGTAGACTGGTCGCCGAGGCGAAAGATACTTCCTTGTCTAAGGAATGATAGCCAGCCCCTTGTCTCTGGATAGGATTCAACGTAATGCCCTTACCCGCACAAGCTTTGGCATAGGCTAATCCTAGGATATGGTTGGGTGTATTGCCAGTAAAATCCACACCAGCAAACTTTTCCCACATTTTTTGCGTCTTTTGTGGATAAGAGAGGTCACTCGACAAGTTTTCCACAAAGGCTTCCATGTCCTCTGACTTTTCAGCATAGACATCTGCTATTGCCTGGTAATCTAGGACTTCTTCCGTGCCAAAAGTAAGGCTATCAATCCTCAGCCGGGATAAGATATCAACGGCCCCAGCAGCAAAATAATCAGCAGACTGTACTGACGTCAAGAAAGGCAACTCAACCACGAGGTCAGCTCCATTTTCCAAAGCCATCTGAGCCCTAGTCCACTTATCCACAATAGCTGGCTCACCTCGCTGAACAAAGTTCCCAGACATGGCAACAATTTTTATGCCTTCAGCATGATCCAAGAGATACTTGTGGCCGTTATGAAAAGGATTGAACTCAGCAATAATACCTGTAACTGTCATAGGCTCTTACTTTTGGGCGACAAAGAACCAACGTGCACTAGTTTCAGTCGGTTCCTTATCCTCGAAATCGGCGTAAAGCTTGAAAGATTTGAAGCCAGCCTGCTCTAGCAAGATATCATAAGTCAAGACCTCATAGGTACGCTCCTCGTGCACCTCATCATGACGGCTAAAGCTTCCATCTTCCTCTTGGAGAAAGAAGGTCAATTCATGAACTACAGAATGCGGAGCCGCATCCTTATAAGTATCCCAGAGCATAGCAAAATCCTCAGCATTTTCATGGTAAGAATATCCAGGGAAAACTTCATCAGTTTGATAGGTTGAGTGTACATCAAATATAAAGACGCCATCCTCATTGAGTGCATTGTAAACCTCTTTGAAGACGTCTCCAACCTCTACTTCATCCTGCATATAGCAGATTGAATCTGAGTAGCAGGTCACAAAATCATACTTGCCAGCTTGCGATAAATCCAACATATTGCCTTCAATAAAATCAATTTTCTGCTTGGCAGAAGACGCACGCTTCTGAGCAATTTTCAACATATCAGCACTCAAATCGAGTCCAGTCACATCAAAACCAGCTTGAGAAAAACGTACAGACTGAATCCCAGTTCCACAAGCCAATTCAAGCAATTTCTTTTTGTCCTTAGTCTTTGGCAAATGACGAAGGGAAAAATCCGTCCACAAATCGTAAAGACTATCATCCATAACAGCGTCGTATACCGCCGCAAAAGTTTCATAAGTAGCCATAATTATGATACCAAGTTCGCCCGTAATCGGAAAGAAAATTAGGAGCTTGGACTTGGAGGAATCTCCAAGTCCAAGATGTCTATTTTCCGATGATTACAGGACGAGTTCGAATCCTTTCTAAGATACAAATAGCGTCAAAAGTACAGAGAAAATAGAAAACTTTCTGCCGTATCGCCAGATACAAGGAAAGTTTATCTTTTTCTCACGGCTTTCAACTCGTGTTCAGTTAACAAACCAACTAAACACAAGGCTCTATCCTTCCTATTAAATCTTTAGTCTAAGCAACAAAACCCAGTTGTCGCCAACTGAGTTCAATTTTTATGCCAAATAAGCTGACACATCCACCACTGGTGCTTCGTACCAGAGTTTTTCAAGGTTATAGTGAGCACGTTCATCTTCTGTAAAGATGTGAACAACGACGTCGTTAAGGTCCAAAAGAATCCAACCACCCTTGTTGTCACCTTCCATGTGGCTAGCATCAAGGCCAGCTTCTTTCACTTTCTCACGGATATTGTCAGCAATAGCTCCCAACTGACGGCTATTCATTGCACTCAAAATAACAAAGTAATCTGTTAGACTTGTAAGACCGTACAAATCAAGGGCAACAATGTCTTCAGCTCGCTTTTCATCAGCAGCTTTGACAACCAATTCAAGTAATTCTTCTTTAGTCAATGATATTCTCCAGTAATTGTTATTAATCTTTTAAGTAATGCACAAAAGCATTATAGGTTTCTATGGTTTGCGGGAAAATCTGTAGAGCTTGGTGAGCCAAGTGCTCTACCGTATGGACTATTTCAAAAGCAACTGCCTTATCCAAGGATTGCTCTGCTACTTGTCTAGCTTCCTCTACCAAAGGGAAGTTACGGTTATGCTCAATATAATCAGCCACATAGACAATCTTATCTAGGGTTGACATTTCATGGCTTCCGACGGTATGAATCTCAATACTGCGTAGAATCTCAGAATCAGTTAAACCCAAATCTTCTTGGATTTTGTAAATCCCAACCATGCCATGCCAAACATTGTTTCCCCATTTTTTCAATTCAGGATCAAGCTTATATTTATCGATAAGCTCCAAGAATTCCTGATCTGGAAGTTCCTTGGCATAATCATGAAGCAAACCAGCCAAACCAGCTTTTTCAGTATCGTAACCATACTTTTCAGCAAGAGCAATAGCAGCTCGCTCAACACCCAAAACATGATTGAAGCGTTTAGGACTCATGACCGCTCGAACTTTTTCAAGAAGTTCTTCACGAGAATAGTCTAGATATTTTTCATAGGTCATTTATAGAGCCCCGCTTTCTTGATGTAGGCAAGTACAGACTGCGGCACCATAAAGTTAGGTGTACGGCCCTTCTTAATGTACGCTCTGACTGCACTCGAACTAATATCCATAAGGGGCACATCCACCCAAATAACTGGATAAGAGGTTCCAGCCTTATACTTAGGACGCTGAACACCAACAAATTGGACCATCTCGATAAGTTCATCAATACGATGCCATTTTGGTAGGTATTCGACCATATCCGCTCCAATAATAAAGTAATAATCCGTATCAGGATTAGCCTCTGTCAAGAGCTTTATGGTGTCATAAGTATAGCTGATTCCCTTACGTTCCAACTCGATGGTTTCGATGTCCAATCCTTCGATACCGTTAATAGCCAACATAAGCATATTAAGGCGGTGTTTTTCATCAATAGTCTCTTTTTTATCGACATGAGGTGGCTCATATTCAGGCATTAGAAGAACTTCATCGAGACCTAACTGCTGACGCACCTGGTCAGCAACAACCAAGTGGGCATTGTGGACAGGATTGAAATTTCCACCTAATATTCCTACTTGCTTACGACCTGTATCCTTGATTTTTTCCTCTAGTTGAACCCTTGTAAATGGGGTTACGAGATCCAGTGCCATGTACGCCTCCTCTTTTTCAAGCATTATACAACTGACTTAAGGCTAGCTTTAATGCTTCAAAAGTGTTCTTATACCTTAGTTTGTCCTTCACCAAGCAAAGTCGGCAACTATTGTTGGATAGCTTTGACCTTTGGTGACAACTTACGATTTTCTTTTTTAGCTGATTCTTTATAGAGAATCAAGATACGTCCAATCTTAAGAACGGTATCACAGCCAATTTCTTCTTCCAAGATTTCAGCAACCTCATGGATATCTTCAATAGTATTTTGAAGTAAGGTTACTTTAATCAATTCACGGGCATCAAGGGCGTTGCGAACGCTAGTTTTGATGTGGTCGTTAAGACCGTTTTTCCCGATTTGTACAATAGGTTTGAGAGTGTGTGCTTCCGATTTGAGGAAGGCACGTTGTTTTGATGTTAATGACATGTTTATTCCTTTTAATTTTTTTGCTGTTTTTCTTAGGTGATACGGACGCTAGCAAACCTTCGGTTTCATAGCTAATTTTTGAGCCTAGGGTCTCAAAAATTCCGAATCCAAGTAACATAAAATGTTACTTGGATTACTATCACGCCGAAAAACACATCGTTTGCTCCTGACGTAAATCTAGGCAAACTTCATGTTCATTGAAAAGACGCTTTTTATAATGGTGACGGACTTCAGCGACTACCTTATGGAGTTCCATGACTAAAAATTGAGCCCTAGTTCTCAATTTTTCCTTACCTTATTCTTCAACTATAGGAATGGGGCTTTCACTACTGCGAAAAGCATGGTCTTAAAGCTCGCAATACTCTCTTCTTTATCTAGCCTTTCCTTTCTTATACTTTTAACTACTTAATTAAGTTTAAATAATTCCTTTTCGTACGACGACACCAACACCTTCTGGTGCCCAGGCCGCAACGATGGTTGGTTGGTCAGCTTTTCCTTGGACTCGAATCCAACCTAGTCCTGAGAAGACAATATCTGTCTTATCTTTGACAGTAAATTCGTGACGAACAAGTTTTGGAAAATCAGTCAATTCCTTTGGTCCCGGAGGCATAAGGAGACTTCCAACATGCTTATCATAGAAGGCATCTGCGCCTTCAAGTTTAGTACGATGTAGCCTCAAGTTATTATCAAAGAAGGCTGTAAAACCTTGCTTATTCCCATCAATAAAGTCAAAGCGACCTAGTCCGCCTAGGAATAGAGTCTGCCCTGCATTTAACTGATAAGTCTTCGGTTTGATTTCCTTCTTAGGACTAACGTACTTGAGATCCTTGGCTGACAGATAGTGCGCCATCTGGTGGCGGTGGATAATTCCTGGCGTATCAAAAATGTATGTACCATCATCAAGCGGAATTTCAATCTTATCAAGGGTTGTTCCAGGGAAACGAGAGGTCGTGATAATATCTTTGTCACCTGTGATTTCTTTGATAATCGCATTTATTAAGGTTGATTTACCAACATTCGTCACACCGACAACATAAACATCACGACCCTTACGGAGTTTTTCAATACGCTTAATCAACTCTTTAATGGCGTGATGATTTTGGGCAGACGTCAACATGACATCCACAGGACGCATGCCTTCTTCATGGGCACGTTCTGTCAACCATTGGGTTACCTTTCCATCTTTAACAGATTTAGGTAGGATATCCTTTTTATTTCCGACCAGAAGCACATCATTACCAGAAACAAATCGTGACAAGCCTGGAATGATTGATCCATTAAAGTCGAAAATATCAACGACATTGACAACAAGGGCGTCACTGTCTCCAACTTCATGAAGCAATTTTAAAAATTCATTATCTGTGATGTGGACATCCACAATTTCATTGTAATGACGAAGGCGGAAACAACGTTGACAGTACAATTCACCTGTTTCTTCAGCTTTTTTTATAGAGCTAGTGGGTGTGTAACCAGCCTTTTCTTTATCTTCTGTTTGAATTTGGGCTCCACACCCAATACAAAATAATTTTTCCATTAAATTCCTTTGTTGAAGGTCATTGGACCATATGATTTTTCAATCTTTTTCCACATGCGACGTTCACGCCAACGGTTAAACTTGGTTACCCAAGCATCTGATTTCACCAAAGGCTTGACAAAAATCGATCGAATTCCAGCTCTGTGACTAGCTCTAATGTCAGTCATTAGCTGGTCTCCCACCATAACGACCTCGTCTCGATTAAAGTGGTAACGCTCAATCGCTTCATTAATACCTTTAGTGAAAGGCTTCATGGCACGACTCACGAAATCCACATGGAAATTGGCAACCGCACGTTCAACACGTTCATATTTATTGTTAGAGACCACAACTACCGGAATATCAGCCTCTGTCATCTCATCCAACCAAGCACGTAGCTCAGGGGTCCCATCAGGGTTGTTCCAAGCAATCAAGGTATTGTCCAAATCGACCAAGACGGCACGAATACCGTGTTCACGTAGCTGGTCAGGTTTCAAATCATAAACAGCCTCCACCATAAAATGGGGCCTGTAATCGTCTATAGTCATTTTCTCTCCAAAATGTTAGTTCACCTCTTATTCTACCATATTTTTAAGATTTCTGTGTGGGACTTAAGTCCTATTTTTTAAGAACATCCTTTACAGAACAATAAAGAAAAGAGCCACAATCACTCGGGCTCTATCTTTATCTTTGAATTTTCTCTTCTTTTTTAAGGGCTACTAAATCCTTAAGCGAAATGAGAATGACGGCAAGAACAATTAAAATCATTCCAAGCATATCAATGGCAAAGAAGTGGTCACCCATGATTAAGACCGTTAAAATGACAGATGCCACAGGTTCTACCGAAGCTAAAAGACTCCCTTTTACGGCTCCAACCATGATCATCCCCTTAAGGAAAACCGTATAGGCAAATACTGTCCCGATAAAAACCAAGCCAAAGAGTGCTAAAAGATTTCCACTAGTCAAGGGTAGCTCGTACTTCCAGGCTTGGATAGCAATCGGAAAGACCATCCCACCGAGCAGCATTCCTAGACCGATGACAATCAGACTGCCCCACTTTTCGATAGCCTTAGCAGGCAGTAAGATATAGAGTGCATAGGTGACCGCTGAAAAGAGACCCCAGAATAAACCAATAGGTGTGATTGCCAACTCAGTCACCTGACCATGCGTTGCAATGATAAAGGTTCCCGCAATAACCATGATAATTGCCACTAACTCTGAGACCGTTGGAAATATGCGGTTCTTAGCACACAAAAAAGCCAGAATAAGGACTGGTGTGACATACTGTAAAACTGTCGCAGTTCCAGCGTTGGTGTAGTGAACAGCACTAAGATAGGCATACTGATTCAAGACCAGACCAAAGAGAGCAAATAAGGCGATACTTACTAAGGTTTTCCTATCTTTAATAGCTTGTACTAATTTATTTCGCTGCCTAAAAAAGACCGAAGCCGTTAGTAAAGTACCAGCCAGAATCAAACGTAAACTCGTCAGAAGATTGACGTTAATCCCATGATCCATCAGGTATTGGCCAGAAACCCCTGAGATTCCCCAGGCAATCCCAGCAGTTATGACCATCAGACTACCTTTTAGCGTCTTTGACATAATCGCCTCCAAAATCCATTTGTTTCTGTTATTGTAACACAAAAAGGTCGAAATAAAACTGTTTCGACCTTTATCTATTCATTCGACCTTTATAAGCTTATTCTGGTTTAACTAAGATCTTAATTTGAGATTTATCTTGTGTCAATTCAACAAAGCCTTCTTCAACGATATTATCCAATTTAATTTTCTTAGTAACCAATTTATCAGCAGAGAAGTAGCCTTGTCCCATCAATTCTAATACTTTAGGGAAGAAGTCACGGTAGGCAATAATTCCTTTGAGAGATTTTTCTTGGATAGCGAATTCATTTGAATTGATGCTAGCTTCACGTTCCCAAATAGATACGACCATACATTCCCCCAGCTTTATGAACAGCTGCAAGGGCTTGACCTAAAACAACTGGAACCCCAGTAAGCTCATAAGAAACATCTGCGCCACCACCTGTCAAACGATGAATAGCTTCTACAACTGTTTCTCCTTCTTCTGGGCGAGCAACGATTGCTCCCAATTCTTCTGCTTTCGCTTAACGTTCAGGAGACAATTCAACCGCATAGAGTTTTGATGTACCTGCTGCACGACGGGCTTCAACGATCAAAAGACCAATTGGACCCAAGCCAAAGATAACAGCTGTATCCCCAGCTTTCAAAGCAGATTGACGGACTGCATACACAGCTACAGCAACAGGTTCTGTAAGAGCGGCTTGTTCATAGCTCAAGCTATCTGGAATCACATGGACAAGATTCTCTATCAAGGACACAGTATTTAGCATAACCACCATCTGCAGCGAGGCCGACGAAGTTCAAGTTTGGATCAAGGTTATAATCACCAATCAAGTTATGCTCTGCAAGAATTGGTTCGATGGTTACACGATTGCCAACTTTGACACGAGTCACATCACTTCCTACTTCTACAATCTCACCAGAGAATTCATGTCCCAAAGTAACCGGTGCTTTTTGACCAGAATAAATATGTTCTTCCGTTGGAATGAAGATTGGTCCATCCAAGTATTCATGCAAATCTGTACCACAGATCCCTGTGAACTTAACTGCCACTTTTACTTGATGAGGCTGTACTTCAAGTACTTCCACTTCTTCGATACAACCGTCTTTCGCTGCATGCCAGCGAGCTGCTTTCATAGTAGCCATATGATGATCTCCTTGTTTTCGCAATTTTGGGTTTTCTTTTCAGGAAACTTTATATATTAACTTGCAAACGTTTTCTTTTTGCTTGTCAAGGAAAAAGGGATCAAAAGAAAATGAGGGAAGTCCCCTATGAAGTACCTCCGTAATCTAAATAATAGTTACCTTATTTCTTTTTGATTCGAGACACCTCTATCCACCAACCCACAATCCAGCCAAGAACTAAAAGATAATTTTCAAGCGCTCCAACAGCATTGACTGAGTGATGATATTGAAGATAGCTAATAAAATGATTGGTCCCAATACCTAGACCACCAAGAATCAAAGCAAGCAGAACAGCTCTCAGATAAAATTAATCGTATTTGAGGTTAACGGCAATTAGGATGACCAGAACCGCCACATTCCAAATACCAATCTCCCTCTGCCATCCAACTGAAATACCGTACCCCGAATGACTTCTCATATAGTTTGGAAAGAATAGCTGAAAAATAATGGCACCAGTCATGGCGAGGATAACTAGGATAAATAAGACTCTTAAGAATTTGTTCATAGGGTTGCTCCTAAAATCTTCTATAAAAATATTCCCAACTAGTCTAATACAAATATTGCAAATAAAAAACCAACCTTTCGGCTGGTTCTTTATCTATTACTCTTCTTTCAATTTAGCCAATTCTTGAGCAAGTAACTTGAGGGCTACTTGTGGGTTAGCTTGGCCTTTGGTTGCTTTCATAAGGAAGCCTGTGAAGGCTTTGTCAGCGTTACGTTTACCTGACTTGAAGTCAGCTACGGCTACTTCGTTGTCTGCAAAGACTTGGTGGATGATTGGGATCAAGACTTCAGGGTCTGAAATCTGTACCAATCCGGCTTTTTCAACGTATTCACGCGCACCGCCACCGTTTTTCGCCAAATGAACGAAGACTTTCTTGGCAATCTTAGAAGAGATGGTGCCATCTTCGATGATGGCAATCATTTCGACCAAGTTTTCTGGTGTCAACTCGATTTCTTCCAGCGTTTTACCTTCTGCGTTCAAGAATTGTGCGACTTCTCCTTGGAGCCAGTTAGAGACTTGTTTGGCATCGCCACCAAGGGCTACAGCTGCTTCAAAGAAGTCAGAAGTGACTTTCGTCGCTGTCAATTGGTTGGCATCATAGTCAGACAAGCCAAGCTCTGCCACATAGCGAGCACGACGGTCTTTTGGAAACTCTGGCAACTCCGTACGCATTTCCTCAATCCACTCATCTGAGATTTCAAACAATGGAAGGTCTGGTTCTGGGAAGTAACGGTAATCCGCTGCCCCTTCTTTGACACGCATAAGGATAGTGCTCTTGTTGGCCTCATCATAACGACGTGTTTCTTGACGAATGACACCACCTGAACGCAAAATTTTTGCTTGACGCTCCACTTCGTATTCAAGACCTTTACGCACGTTTGAGAAAGAGTTCAAGTTCTTCAACTCCGTCTTGGTACCAAATTCCTCTTGGCCGTATGGGCGAAGGGAAATGTTGGCATCCACCCGCATTGATCCTTCTTCCATCTTGACGTCAGAAATGCCAGTGTACTGGATGACTTCTTTCAAAGCTGTCAAATAAGCATAGGCTTCTTCCGGAGAACGCATATCTGCTTCAGAGACGATCTCGATCAATGGTACTCCTTGACGGTTGAGGTCTACATAAGAGAAACCGTCTGTTCCGTGGGTGTTCTTGCCGGCATCTTCTTCCAAGTGGGCACGTTCAATCCTAATTTTCTTAGTTGAGCCGTCTTCCAATTGCACTTCAATCCACCCATTATAACCGATAGGCTCATCAAATTGCGAAATTTGGTAGGCCTTTGGATTATCAGGGTAGAAATAGTTCTTACGGTCAAAGTGCATGTGCTGATGGATATCCATATTCAGGGCCAAAGCAGCCTTGATACCAGCGTCCACAACACCCTTGTTCAAGACAGGAAGCACCCCTGGGAAAGACCAGTCAATCACATTGGTATTGGCATTTTGCTCGTTCCCAAAGTGGGCAGAGGTTGGTGAGAAAATTTTTGAGTTTGTATTCAATTCAACGTGGACTTCAAGTCCGATGACTGTTTCAAAGTTCATTAATTGTCACCTCCGAAAATAAGGGGTTGTTGCTTGTGGTAGTACGTTGTTGCTTCAAAGGCTGCTGCAGCTTGGTAGATGGTTTCTTCAGAATACTTAGGACCGATCAACTGCAAACCAACTGGAAGACCTTGCGCAAAACCTGCGGGAATCGAAATTCCTGGAAGACCTGCCAAGTTAACTGGAATGGTCAACAAGTCAGCCAAGTACATGGCAACCGGATCATGGTTGAGCGAATCCAAATCAAAGGCTACGCTTGGAGCTGTTGGACCAAGAATGAGGTCGTAATCCGCAAAGACTTTTTCGAAGTCTTGGATAATAAGGCTACGAACTTGACCTGCTTTCTTGTAGTAAGCATCGTAGTAACCAGATGACAAACTAAAGGTACCCAGCATGATACGGCGTTTGACTTCATCACCAAAGCCTTGGCTACGAGTGTTTACATAGATGTCATCCAAGTTCTTGGCATCTTCCGCACGGAAACCATAGCGAATGCCATCGAAACGTTGCAAGTTTGATGAAGCTTCAGATGAAGCAATGATGTAGTAAACGGCAACCCCGTATTTAGAATGAGGCAGGCTGACTTCTTCGACAGTTGCTCCCAATTTCTCAAAGTGCTTAGCTGCACTAAGGATAGTTTCTTTGACTTCTGGGTCAATTCCTTCACCGAGGTATTCCTTAGGAAGGGCAATCTTCATGCCCTTGATTTCTTGACCAATTTTAGAAGTAAAATCGGCTACGCGTACTGGCGCTGAAGTTGAATCTTTGGCATCTTCACTGGCAATGACATTGAGCAATTGGGCATTTTCCTTAACGGTTAGTGAGAAGGTACCAATTTGGTCAAGTGAGCTACCAAAGGCAATAAGACCGAAACGTGAAACAGTTCCATAAGTTGGTTTGAGACCAACAATCCCGTTGAAGGCAGCTGGTTGGCGAATAGAACCACCGGTATCAGAACCAAGAGACAAACGAACTTGTCCTGAAGCGACAGAAGCTGCTGAACCACTAGAAGATCCACCAGGCACCTTGCTATGGTCCCAAGCATTCTTGGTTGGCCCATAGTAAGAAGTCTCACCAGATCCACCCATGGCAAATTCATCCATGTTGGTCTTCCCGATGACAATCATATCTTTGGCTTTTGCATTGGCAACAGCTGTCGCATCAAAGATAGGCTCGTAGTTGTAGAGCATTTTTGAAGCCGCAGTCGTCAATATACCATCCGTTGAGATATTATCTTTGACAGCGAGTGGAATCCCTGACAGGAGGTTATCTTTATCGATTCCTTTTTCGTCAATAGCCTTAGCTTGGGCAAGTGCTGCTTCTTCAGCTACCGTCACAAAGGCATTGACGGCTTCTTCACGTGCCTTAATATCGTCAAGTGTCGCTTGGGTCAATTCGGTTGCTGAAATTTCCTTAGAGACAAGGAGGTCGTGCAACTCTTCAATGGTTTTATTGTTGAATGACATTAGGCATCTCCTCCATCTTCTAGGATAGCTGGCACCTTGATGTAGTAGTTATCTTTTTCAGGTACATTTTTAAACAAGCGGTCACGGTCTGTCCCTTTTTCAGCAACATCCGGACGCAATACGGTCTTACGATCCGCCATAGTCGTTGTTGGTGCCACACCGGTTGTGTCCACTTCTTCCAACAATTCCACCATGTCGACAATCTTCGACAAGGTTGTCGCAAACTCAGCTGTCTCTTCTGGAGAGAATTTCAATTTTGAAAGATTGGCAACGTGGGTTACCTCTTCTTGCGTAATTTTCATCTTGCTTCCTTTCGTGAAATGATGATTTTTCAATACTTTCTATTTTACCATAATTAGGCCTATTTTGCTTGGAGGATAAAAAAACTGTAGTAACTTTTTGTCAATACAGTTTACAGAGATAGAGCTTTTTCAAAACACTTATCGTATGGCTATCAAGAGCTTTCTCCAATCCTCTAGGATTTCTGGTTTCAAATACTGTTTTTCCAGGTTATATGAGACTTGGTGCATAGACTCAAGATCATTTTCTAAGGCAAGTACAATTTTGTCTGCCATCTGAGAAACAAGTAGGTTCTCATCCATAGTTTCGCTATAAGGAACCGGAAAGCCGTTTTTACCATCTTTGATGAAAGTTGGATTGCCGTAAAGGGCGTCAAAACCAACCAAGGCTAGACCTGCTCCCACCGCTTCTATCAGAGTCAAGCCAAAGGTTTCCCACTGAGAGGCGGTGACATAAAGTTCATACTGTGGGTAAACTTCACGCAAATCCGCATGACCCCGAAGTTGGATGAAGTCACCTGCCCCAAGAGTATCAATCAGATCTTGTAGATTCTCTTGCTCGCCACCTTTGCCGTAGATATCATTAGTCGAGAACTCACACCCTATTCTACAGAGGCACCATTACTTGCGATCACTTCTTTGTACCAGTAAAATGATTTCTTTTTAGAGCGTTTAAGGCTACCATTACCTTCATTGTCACGGTCTACATAGATAAAGCCATAACGTTTCTTCATTTCACCAGTTCCAGCAGAAACAAGGTCGATACAGCCCCCCAGGTTGTGTAACCCCAAAGCTCTACACCATCTTCATTAATAGCATCACGCATAGCCTTGATGTGGGCTGCCAAGTAGTCGATACGATAATCGTCTTCAAAATAACCATTTTCATCTGGCATATCCACAGCACCAAGCCCATTCTCAAAGATAAACATCGGTTTTTTGTAACAATCCCAAATAGCATTGAGGGTAATACGAAGAACCAGTGGGTCAATTTGCCAACCCCACTCTGAAGCTTCCAAATATGGATTTTTAATAGAGGCAAAGATATTTCCAGCAGTCTTTTCATTAACTTCTGGATCACCTGAAGCCACACGACTTGCATAGTAAGAGAAGGAAATAAAATCAACAATATGCTCTTTAAGAAGGGCCAAATCTTCTTCAGTCATCTCAAGCTCAATGCCATCACATTTCCACTGCTTCTTAGCATAATTTGGATACTCTCCACGAGCCTGGACATCAATGAAGAAATAGTTACTACGTTCTTCTTGCATGGCTGCCCAGTAGTCACGTAGGTGGGGTGTATTTGGATAATATTGACCTGCTGCCAACATACAACCGACCTTATTTTCAGAGTCAATCTCATGAACCAATTTCGTCGCCATAGCTGAGGCTACC
This sequence comes from Streptococcus sp., assembly GCA_003521145.1. Classification (GTDB taxonomy): domain Bacteria; phylum Bacillota; class Bacilli; order Lactobacillales; family Streptococcaceae; genus Streptococcus. The sequence continues at coordinate 30,617 of DOTL01000051.1, forward strand.
AACTCATAGTGAGCATCCTGATATTTAACCTGCTCCTCATTCTCACCCTCTTCAAAGCAGAGTCCTGCTCCCATAAATGGGGCATGGAGAATCATGTTGATTTCATTGAAAGTGAGCCAGTACTTAACCAAACTTTAAAGCGTGTGAAAAGGGTACGGCAAAGATTTTTATAGAAGCCAAGCATCTTACGATTAAGCCATCCTCCATACTCGGTAATCAAGTGCATTGGACAATCAAAGTGTGTGATCGTCACCAAAGGTTCAATGCCATGCTTGTGACATTCCTTGAAGAGGTCCTCGTAAAAGGCAAGCCCAGCTTCATTTGGCTCAGCCTCATCACCCTTAGGAAAAATACGTGACCAAGCAATAGAAAGGCGATAGGTATTAAAGCCTATTTCACCAAAGAGAGCAATATCTTCCTTGTAACGGTGGTACATATCGATACTTTCCTTGGCCGTATAAAAATAACCATCCTCAAAATCAAACATCTTGCGACGTCCAGTGATAATGGAAAGGCGATCCTCACCAATTGGTACCACGTCAACATTGGCTAAACCACGCCCTTCAGCATCATAGGCACCTTCACATTGATTGGCTGCTGTCGCTCCACCCCACAAAAATCCATCAGGAAAAGTTAATTTTTTAGTCATTATTCTACCTCTTATGATTCAAGATTATTTCGGTAATGGTATATAATAATCTGGAATCGTTTTCTTATAGTAAACTACGAAAAACTGATACTATCCTATGATTTTAGACAAAAAAATTGAGAGTAGGACAGATTCCCACTCTCAATCATATTTTATTTCCAATTTTCTTCTAAGAATTGGTAGCGAATGGCACTACTCTGTGCATAACGTTCAGGATTAGTTCTATAAAATCCCTGGTGATAGGCCTCTGCTTCATAGAAAGTCTCTGCAGGTTCAATCTTTGTCACAATAGGATGGTCAAAACGTCCGGAGTTCTGAATATTTTCCTTAGACTTTTCAGCAATTTCCTTTTGACGCTCATCAAAATAATAAATCACAGGACGATAGTTATCGCCACGATCCTCAAATTGACCAAACGCATTCGTCGGATCTGTCTGAGCCCAATAAATCTCAACTAACTCAGAGAAAGAAATAATTTCTGGATCAAAAATAATTTCTACCGCCTCTATATGCCCCGTCGTTTTTCGACAAACCTCTTCATAAGATGGATTAGGTACATGTCCTCCTGTGTAACCAGATCGAACAGATAAAATACCAGGCTGTTCTTCAAAAGGCTGTACCATGCACCAGAAACACCACCCAGCAAAAATAGCTCTTTCCATAGCGTCCTCTCTTACCAAACCGGCTCATCTAAACCTTGAGACGATTTCTTGATGACTTCTTTCACTTCGTCAGTATGATAGGCTTTGATGACTTTCTTAATAGCATCAGCCTTATCTGATTTTTCCCAACCTTTTTGGGCAACAAGTAAGTTGTACCATTGCTTAGTATTATTACTTGCGGGTTCCACGTAGATAGCTGTCTTAGGATCAATTCCAGCCTCTGTTACGAAGTCATTATTAATGATAGCTGCATTTACAGAATCAAGATTGGCAGCTGTTTGAGCCGCATCAACTTCTTTGATATTTAGGTTCTTCTTATTTTCACTGATATCAGTCAATTTAGCTTTATCGTCAGCATCGACACTAAGCTTAATCAAACCTGCAGACTGCAAGAGGTTTAGGGCACGACTTTCATTAACAGCATCATTTGGGATGGCAATCGTAGCACCATCTGGCAATTCTTTAATATCCTTGTATTTATTCTGACCACCTTGTGTTCCTGAGTAAACACGGAAGTCCGTAAAATAAGTCTCAGCAATTGGTACTATATCAGTCTTATGGTCCGCATTCCAGTTATCAAGGAAATTATAGTGTTGAAATGCATTGATATCAATCTCACCATTATTTAGAGCTACGTTAGGTTGAGAATAGTCTGTAAACTCACTGAACTTCAGCGTAATGCCTTCTTTTTTCAAAATTTCTTCAACCTTGTCCCAGCGTGCTTGCTCAGACTCACTCTTAGCCATAGTTCCAACTCGTACCACTGTCTTATCCTTAGCAGCATCCTTGCCACAAGTCGCTAAAATCCCTACAGAAGCGACCGCAAGGGCTACAATACCTAATAAACGTTTTATCCTCATAATTGTCTCCTCTCAGATAAATAGGTGAGTCCAGTCTAACATGAAAAAACTTGCTCGACTAATTCATATTCTTAATCAATTGATAGAGAGGAGCTATCAAAAAAAGAGTAAGAACTAACTCTTACTCCACAATTGTTGCTCCAAGCACATTCTTAAAATGCCCAATAGCAAAGTCATGAGCTTCGGGCGTCAAGGAGGCTGTTGCACTCGCTACAACCTCGATATCATAGCCCAAATTATAGGCATCAATGGCTGTATGCAGCATACAAATATCTGTTAAAACTCCTGTCAAAACAACTGTCGTCACACGACGTTCACGCAAACGAATATCTAAATCCGTTCCCGAAAAAGCTGAATAGTGTCGCTTATCCATCCAAAAAACACGATTATCATCCTTAATAGCATCATATACACCAGCTAACTTACCATAAAGTTCTCGCCCAGACGTCCCTGCAATATTGTGCGGTGGAAAGAGCTTGGTTTCAGGATGGAAGGTATCTCCTTCATCATGTCGGTCCATAGCAACAAAGATATAATCCCCATTGTCATAGGCTTCTTGAGTTACCTGAGCAATACGATCTTCAATGGCTTGGGCAGGCTTACCGGCCGTTAACTTCCCATCATCTGCCACAAAATCATAAGAGTAATCAATTGATATCAATGCCTTTGTCATGCTACTTTCTCCTTTCAAAAAAGTGGAGCAGGTCCTCCTACCTCACTTTCTTTTAGTATTCTTCTTATTCGTATTCTTTCAATTTATCGAAGATACCTTCGTTAAGGACTTTAAGATAAGTCCCTTTCATACCGAGTGAACGGCTCTCAATAATACCAGCTGATTCCAACTTACGAAGGGCATTAACGATAACTGAACGCGTAATTCCGATACGGTCAGCAATAACAGATGCTGTCAAGCGACCTTCCAAACCGTCCAACTCGTTCAAGATAGCTGAGACTGCCTTGATTTCTGAGTAAGACAAGGTATTAATAGCCATGTTAATAGCTGTTTGTTTACGAATTGTTTCTTCCAAGTTCTCTGTTTGAAGGTTCAACAACTGCAATCCAACTACCGTAGAGGCAATCTCAACCAAGATAAGATCTTCATCCACAAAATCATGGTCGTTACGCCAAATGATGAATGAACCAAGACGTATACCACCACCATAGATTGGGGCAATTGTAGTCAAACCATCAGGAAAGTCATCCTTTGACTCCACTGGGAAAATGGTCAAGTCACTGTCAATACCAATGTTTTCTTGAGTATCATAAACACGGCTGATACCACGTGTGTATTCTTCTGGAAGTTGTTTAGCTTCAAAAAACTCTTCTACACGATCATTGTTGGTTTTGTACTTCATGGCAAAACCAAGGATAGCACCACCACCATTAACGATAGCAGCGTTACAATCAATGATATCCGCCAATTGAGCAGCCATGTTGTTGTATGGAAGATCTCCTTCCAAGCTGTCTACTGAGCGTTGCAAGATAGATGTAATTTTACGTGTTTTAGCCAGCAAATTTGCCATATTTATTGTCTTCACTTTCTATTGTAATCATAATAGTATTAAGCCTTGTACTAATCTTCTGCATCAAGACCCACTAGCCCCATCATTATAGCACACTTAACCCAGAAATTGCAAATAATTGTCTGAAAATTATTTATTATTCTACTATTCATTATATTAAGTATATTATGGCATTTTTAGGAAGAATGTTCGAATTTTGCTCAAATATATCCCCTTTTTAGGAACAATAAAAACCGTATAAGCCTTTTTGTCCAGTTTTTTAGGAAATTAGCGCTTGTAATAAGACAAGACACGTTCGATTTTATTACCGAGATCAGCCAGCTCTTCCACACGAGGAAGGTAGACAATACGGAAGTGATCTGGTTCATTCCAGTTAAAACCTTTACCTGGAACTAGGAGAACCTTCTCCTTCTTCAAGAGACGAAGACAGAATTCTTCATCATCTTCAATATCATACATGTTACGGTCAATTTTAGGGAAGATGTAGAGTCCTGCGTCAGGCTTAACAGCTGAGAGCCCTGGAATAGCGTTTACGGTATTCGTGATAAACTCACGTTGTTCATAAATACGCCCACCAGGAACCAAGAGCTCATCAACGGATTGGTAGCCACCAAGTGAAGTCTGAATAACGTGCTGGGAGAGCACATTAGCACAGAGACGCATGTTGGCCAACATATTAAGCCCTTCAATATAGCCTTTGACATTCTTTTTAGGTCCAGAGAGAACCATCCAACCTACACGGAAACCACAGATACGGTGAGACTTAGAAAGACCATTCATAGACACACAGAAGACATCTGGTGCAAGACTAGCAATCGCAGTATGCTTTTTACCATCCATAACCAAGCGGTCATAAATCTCATCCGCAAAGATGATCAAATCATTTTGTCGAGCAATATCCACAATCTGTTCAAGAACATCCTTAGGATAGAGCGAACCTGTAGGATTATTGGGATTGATGACTACAATTGCCTTAGTATTTGATGTAATCTTTGATTTGATATCATCAATATCTGGATACCAGTTAGATTTTTCGTCACATACATAGTGTACGGCATTACCGCCTGCTAGACTGACACAGGCTGTCCAAAGAGGATAATCTGGCATTGGGACCAAGACCTCATCTCCATCATCAAGCAAGGCCTGCATAGATATGGAAATCATCTCTGAAACACCATTACCAATATAAATATCATCAATATCTACATTTGGGAATCCCTTTAATTGGCAATACTGCATAATCGCCTTACGAGCTGAGAAAATCCCCTTACTATCCGAATACCCTTCACTGTTACGAACATTCATAATTAAATCACGAATGACTTCATCTGGTGCTGTAAAGCCAAATTCCGCAGGATTTCCCGTATTAAGACGAAGAATCTTTTCACCATTGGCAATCATACGGTTGGCTTCATCCAAAACTGGTCCACGAATATCATAGGCAACGTGTTCCAACTTTGATGATTTATCAAATGTTTTCATAAGTTAATCCTTTCAAAAGATACTAAAAGTAGATACATCTAGCAGAAAATAAGAAAATTCAATACCTGATGGGATTTCCACTTTTATTGATACCAACTTTAGGCTCAGCCATTTGGTATCATTTCTGAAGACTTGTCTTCCTATTTTTTAATTATCATGTTCTTACGAAGCTAATAACAGATTGTATTATACCTCTTTTTCATGCAATCTTCAATTTTTAGATAATACTGAAATCTTCACATTACTACGGACATCCTAAAGTAAGCAGTCAAAAAAGATTTCAGAAAATCCATAACAACACTTTCGTTTTTTAGATTAAAGGAGTATAATGAAGCTAAAGATAGGAGGTAGAGCTTATGTCTCAAGAATATGAACGTATTATGGTAGCTATCGACGGTTCTTACGAATCAGAACTGGCCTTTATTAAAGGTGTGCACGTTGCAAAACGTAATAATGCTCAGTTACTATTGGTACACGTTATCGATACACGCGCCCTTCAAAGCGTTGCGACTTTCGACTCTTACATCTATGAAAAACTAGAAGACGAAGCTAAAGCTGTTTTGGCTGACTTTGAACGCCAAGCCAGAGAAGCTGGTTTAACCAAGATTCGCAAAGTTATTGAGTTCGGTAATCCTAAGAGCCTCTTGGCTGTTGATATTCCTGATAAGGAAAATGTTGACCTTATTATGATTGGTGCCACTGGTCTCAATACTTTTGAACGCTTGCTTATTGGTTCATCTTCTGAATACATTCTCCGTCACGCAAAAGTTGACTTGCTCATTGTTCGTGACTCTGAAAAAACACTTTAGTCACCTCTCGCAAGCACCTCTGGTGCTTTTCTCATATGAAAAAGAACCGAGATTTGATGTGCACCCCAAAAGTTAGA
>DOTL01000025.1 GCA_003521145.1 Streptococcus sp.
AGGACCTATCTGGTCCTCTCTAGATGTTAGCTTTTCGTCACCCACTATAGTTGACAAAGAGCCTTTTAAAATTAAAGCATTTTGTTGTAGAATTCAACGACAAGTGCTTCGTTGATTTCTGGGTTGATTTCATCACGTTCTGGAAGACGTGTCAATGAACCTTCAAGTTTTTCAGCATCGAATGATACAAATGCTGGACGTCCGATAGTAGCTTCTACTGCTTCAAGGATAGCAGGAACTTTAGCTGATTTTTCACGAACTGAGATTACTTGACCAACTTCAACGCGGTATGATGGGATATCAACACGTTTACCATCAACAAGGATGTGACCGTGATTTACGAATTGGCGTGCTTGACGACGAGTAGTTGCAAGACCAAGACGGTAAACAACATTGTCAAGACGACGTTCCAAAAGAACCATAAAGTTGAAACCAAGTGTTCCACCTTTAACTTTAGTAGCTTGTACGAACAAGTTACGGAATTGTTTTTCACCCAAACCGTATGAGAAACGAAGCTTTTGTTTCTCAGCCAATTGCAAACCGTACTCTGAAAGTTTTGAACGGTTGTTTGGACCGTGTTGACCTGGTACGTAGTTACGACGTGCCAATTCTTTACCTGTGCCTGTAAGTGAGAAACCAAGGCGACGTGATTGTTTCCATGATGGACCTGTATAACGTGACATTAATAATGTCCTCCTATAAAAAATATTTTTAGGAAATAACGTTTTAGATAAACCTGATTCGTTCAGAAAGACTTCCCCCAAACAGCAAAGGTTACTTTTCTAGCCGACTTCCTGTTGACGAGCTTCATTTTATCCTGCTATTATTTCACATACCTTAATATTTTACCACGAAAAAAAGCCCAAGTAAAGGCTTTTTCTTATTTATTTTCGATTTCAGCTTGTTCCTCAGGACTCAAATAACGAATGAGAGTTTTCTCAGTCAAAATATCTGAATATGTGTAAGATTCAACATAACTATTATTAATAGCTCCTGCTTGGGAACTGAAGTCTTGATATTCAACAATAAACAATGATGGATAAACTTCTGTCAATCGACCAATTTTATTCTTTTCACGTTTACGCCCATTCTCTAGGGTCAATTCTACTAGCTGACCTTCATGTGACTTAATAGCTTCCTTGATGTTTTTCATCTTAGCAACATCTGCAAATCCATCACTCATACGTATATATATCTCCTTAAATCTAAAAATTATGATTCCTCAAACTGAGCAATCGATGAAAATTTATTGTATTCTTTCTGGAATAGTAACTTGACTGTTCCACGCGCACCAGCACGGTTTTTTTCTAGGATAACTTCGATGGTATTATCTTCAATCGCATTCTCTGGGTCTTCACCTTCTTTTCGGTAGTAATCATCACGATATAAGAAGGCAACAATATCTGCATCCTGCTCGATAGATCCTGACTCACGAATATCAGACAAGACTGGACGTTTATCCTGACGTTGTTCAACCCCACGAGATAACTGACTCAAGGCAATTACAGGAACTTTAAGCTCCTTGGCCAGGATTTTTAACTGTCTTGAAATATCTGAAACCTCTTGTTGGCGATTTTCTGGTCGCGTCCCTGTAATCAACTGCAAATAGTCAATCACAATAAGACCGAGACCACCCTCTACTTCTTGTGATAATTTACGGGACCGCGCACGAATCTCAGTAATCTTTATACCAGGGGTATCATCTATATAAATAGGTGCCTCAGCTAATGCCCCTTGAGCAATCATCACATTATTCCAATCTTGCTCTGTCAATTGACCTGTACGTAAAGCATGGGAATCAATCATCCCTTCAGCTGCCAACATACGATCAACCAAGCTTTCTGCACCCATCTCTAGTGAAAAGACTGCAACAGCTTTATTTTGCTTGGTGCCAACATTCTGAGCAATGTTCAACACAAAGGCTGTTTTACCAACTGCGGGACGAGCTGCTAAAATAATTAATTGATCGGGGTGTAAACCTGTTGTAATCTTGTCAAGGTCACGGAAACCTGTCGACAACCCAGTAACATCTGACGTTTGCTGTGAACGCATCTCCAAAGTATTAAAATTGACATCAAGAACTTCAGATATTTTGCGGAAACCACTACGATTGCTATGCTCTGAGATGTCAACTAAGGCTTTCTCAGCATTCGCAATAATTTCATCAGATTCTGTTGCCCCCTCATATGCTTGGTTGACAGTCTCTGTCAACCTATTTATAATACGGCGAAGCATGGCTTTCTCAGCCACAATCTTAGCATAGTACTCAGCATTTGCGGATGTTGGGACACTATTGACCAAATCTACAAGATAAGAAATCCCCCCTATATTTTGGAGGTCATCTTGGTCATCTAGAATGGTGCGTACTGTCGTGGCATCAATGGCATCATTTCTATCCGACAGCGTTATCATTGCTTTAAAAATGACACGATGGGAATACTTGTAAAAGTCGTCTGCTTCGATAAATTCTCGAACTGTAATCAACTTTTCTGGGTTAATGAAAATAGCCCCCAGAACAGACTGTTCCGCTACTAAATCATGAGGTTGTACTCTTAATTCTTGAGCCTCTGCCACAATTATTCCCTCCTTTACAAGATTTACTTATAGCGTCAACAAATTACTCATCACTATTTTTGATGTTAAGTTTAATTTGTGCACTCACTTCTTTATGAAGCTTTACAGGAACCTCAATTAGACCAATCGCACGAATAGGATGTTCAAGTTCAATATGACGTTTATCAACTTTTATACCAAATTGTTTTTGAAGTCCTTCTGCAATCTTTTTGGCTGTAATTGAACCAAAAGTACGTCCGTCTGGTCCAACTTTCTCAGTAAATTGAAGACGATTTTCTTCTTTTTCAAGTTGCTCTTTAACTTGCTTCGCTTCAGCCAACAACTCTGCTGCATGTTTTTCTTCAGATTTTTGCTTGCCTTTCAACTCACCGATAGCTTGGTTTGTCGCTTCCTTAGCAAGATTCTTTTTAATCAAGAAGTTTTGAGCGTAACCTGATGGTACTTCTTTAATTTCGCCTTTTTTACCTTTACCTTTAACGTCTTGTAAGAAAATAACTTTCATTCTAGTCCTCCTTGGGAGCCAACTCTCCCATAATAGTTTCAATCAATTTATTTTTTGCTTGAGCAACACTACAGTCTCCCAATTGGCAGGCAGCTAAGTTAAAATGCCCACCACCTCCCATTTTCTCCATAATACGTTGTACATTAATCATTTTATGGCTTCGAGCAGAGATATTCACAGTAGAATCACTTGTCCTAGCGACAACAAAAGTTGCTTCGATACCTGCCATGGCAAGCATCGTATCTGCTGCCTTAGAAATCACAACATTATTATAACATTTTGGATTATCACCTGAGGCAACAATGATATCATCTGTAATACATTCACCTGCTAGAATTAGCTCATTGATACGTCGATACTCTTCAAAATCAGTAGCAGATATCGTTTGGATTTCTCCACTGTCACTTCCCAAACTACGTAGATAAGAGGCGACATCAAAGGTTCGACTAGTCACACGAGTTGAGAAATTTTTAGTATCCAACATGATACCTGCCATAAGGATAGAGGCTTGTATTTTACTCAAACGTTCTGGGGCACCTTGGAATTGCAACAACTCCGTAACCAATTCACAGGCTGAGCTCGCTCCGCTTTCAATAAAGGTCAAAACAGCATTTTCAGGAAAATCATCATCTCGACGGTGATGGTCTACTACAATAACTTCATTAAATCGATCATAAAAATCCTTAGATAAGGTTAAATTGATCTTAGAATGGTCAACCATAATTAGCAACGAGTGTTGGTTGAAAAGCTCCTCAGCCTCTGAAAGGGTAATAAGAGGTGAGTGACCATCTTCTTTTAAGCGTTCGACTGCACGCTCAATATCTGCATTCATAGCCGTATCATCGTAAACAGCATAGCTTTTTCGAACAATTTGACTGGCAAAATGAGCCATACCGACAGTGGCTCCTAGAGCATCCATATCGAGATTCTTATGTCCGACAACAAAAACTTTTTCGACTGTTTTCAACTTATCTGAGATTGCAGTCATCATAGCCCTTGTTCTTGTACGAGAACGTTTTACTGTTGAGACGGAACCTCCTCCAAAATAAAGAAGTTCCTTGTGATCATCGTTTTCCTTGACAACAGCTTGATCTCCACCGCGAGCTAGTGCGATGTTCAGATTCTGCAAGGCAACCTGACCGATTTGATCATGCTTAAGCGTACCGAACGAAATCCCCATACTCAAAGTCAATGGTAAACCAAGCTCTTGAGCCTGCTGACGAAAGTCATCCAAGACTGAAAACTTTTGATCCATGAATTCTGTCAAGACACTGTAATTGGTGAAGAAGTAAAAACGATCGCCTTCAACACGTCGATAATGAATATGCTTAGCCTTAGCAAACTCAGAGATAAACCCTGCCACGAATGTGTTGATTTTTGAAACATCGGCATCGGGTAAACTTCCCGTCACATCGTCGTAGTTATCAACTGAAATAATCCCGATAACAGGACGAGTCATATTTGGATCAGCATTTTCATCTTTATCATAGGCATTGTCAATAAAATATATCAACTTATTATCAAAATCTACAAAAGCGGCATATTTATTGTCACCCACGGTTATCACATTCGAAGGTGAACCTTTTCGTTTCTGTGAAATAAAATCCGCAATCAACTGCTTATTGAAATTTCCATTTTCATCCGAAAGTACTAGCTTCGCATAGGGGTTGAACCATTCAATATGATCATTCTCATCAAAAGTAATAACCCCAACAGGCATCTTTCCGAGAAGGGTCTTCAAAGAATCTTCAACATCCTGATTCAGTTCATCTAATTGCTCTATTTCCAAGGATTCATATGTTGTCTTTTGGTAATATAGTAAGGCAACAACTACTACTATAATAATAAAAAGCGCAAAAATGAGTGCATACTCCGATTTTAGTACGCGAACAAAAATAGTAGCAATTCCAAAAAGAATCAGCTCAATCATTACAAGATGAATCGTTGCAAAGTGAAATCTTTTCATATAAAACCTCTTAATCTAACAATTATAACATAAAAAAGCCTTAATTAAAAGGCTTTTAAAAGTGTTAGAACCGTTAGTCCACTTTCCTACGGGCCTTATTATTACCTTCAAGATAAACCATCAAAATTGAGATATCTGCTGGATTGACCCCTGAAATACGACTCGCTTGACCAATGGTCTCAGGATTGATTTTCTTAAATTTTTGACGAGCTTCAGTAGCAATGGAATCAATAGCATCCCAATCAATATTTTTTGGAATCCTCTTTTCTTCCATACGCTTCATCTTAGCTACTTGATCTAAAGCTTTATTAATATATCCTTCGTACTTGATTTCGGTCTCAAGCAACTCTATAATCTTAGCGTCCAAATCTTCTGCAGCTGTACCTACAAACTGAGTAGCTGTGGCGTAATCAATCTCTGGTCTACGCATAAACTCTTTAGCTGTCATTGCATCTGTCAATGGCTTAAAGCCTAGAGCTTGAATTTTTTCATTCGTTTCTTTAATAGGTTTTAATTTTTCTGTTGATAGACGTGTCAACTCACTGTCAAACTGATTTTTCTTAATTTCAAAGATATTCCAACGTTCATCGTCAACTAAACCAACTTCTCGACCAATAGGTGTCAAGCGCATGTCAGCATTATCATGACGTAATATGAGACGATACTCTGCGCGTGATGTCAATAAACGATATGGCTCCAAGGTTCCTTTCGTGACAAGATCGTCAATCATTACACCAATATAGGCATCACTACGTTTGAGAATAAGCTCAGGTTTACCTTGAACTTTCAGAGCTGCATTGATACCAGCAACTAGACCTTGACCTGCTGCTTCCTCGTATCCAGAAGTTCCGTTGGTCTGTCCTGCTGTAAAGAGACCTGAAATTAACTTTGTTTCAAGTGTTGCTCGTAATTGATGAGGGAGCACGATATCATATTCAATCGCATAACCAGTTCGCATCATCTCTGCCTTCTCGAGACCTTTAATTGAGTGAATCAACTCTTTTTGAACATCTTCTGGCAGACTTGTTGACAGGCCTTGCACATAGACTTCTTCAGTCTCTCTTCCTTCAGGTTCAAGGAAAAGTTGATGGCGATTCTTATCGGCAAATCGGACAATTTTATCTTCAATTGATGGACAATAACGAGGTCCTACACCCTTGACAATACCTGAAAACATTGGTGCACGGTGTAAATTATTATTGATAATATCGTGGCTCTCTTGATTCGTATAAGTTAGCCAACAAGGTATTTGATCCTGAAGATAATCTTCATCTTTCGACAAGAATGAAAAATGATTTGGCTTTTCATCACCTGGTTGAATTTCAGTTTCTTCGTAATTAATTGATGATGCCTTAACACGAGGAGGGGTACCCGTTTTAAATCTTCCTATTTCAAGGCCAAGATCCCTCAGGTTATCTGCCAATGTAACAGATGCAAGGCTATTATTAGGACCTGATGAATATTTGAGCTCACCTAGGATAATTTCACCACGCAAAGCCGTTCCTGTTGTTACAACAACCGCTTTAGCTCCATATTTTTGATTTGTGGCTGTTCTGACACCAACTACCTTACCATCTTCAACAAGAATTTCATCAACCATTGACTGACGGAGAGTTAAGTTTTCCTGACGCTCAACTGTATGCTTCATCGTCATAGCATACAAGGCTTTATCTGCTTGTGCACGTAAAGCTCTGACAGCAGGACCCTTACCAGTATTCAACATTTTCATTTGAATATAAGTTTTATCAATATTTTTACCCATCTCTCCGCCGAGGGCATCAATCTCACGGACAACAATACCCTTGGCCGATCCTCCAATAGAAGGATTACATGGCATAAATGCCAGCATCTCTAGGTTAATAGTCGCTAATAAAACCTTACATCCCATGCGGGCTGCAGCTAGGGAGGCTTCTACTCCCGCATGACCAGCTCCGATTACAATAATATCGTACTCTTCTATAAAATTATAAGTCATTTTTTCTCCTACTCTTTAAGATGAATGTGTCGTAATTGTCCGTCCCATTCTGGTAAGGCGGCTTTTAGAAATGCGGGTTTCAGATTAACGGTATGTAGGTCATCTAAAGCAAGCCACCGGCAAGGTAATGGCTTCGCATCTTCTTGCATGGTGAAAGAGGCATCTTCTAGCAAGTCCACTAAATAATGGAACTCGATATTATGATAATGGACCCCAGTTTGTTCAAAGCGATTTTCAACAATGAAAGCTAACTGAACAGCTCTAGATGCGACACCGAGTTCTTCTCTTACTTCTCGAACCACAGAATCTTCAGTAGCTTCATCCACTTGAATAGCACCCCCAATTGTATAAAAACTGTCCTCATCTTCTACGACTAACAAGCGATTGTCTTTTACAATCAAAGCAGTCGCTCTCACACCAAAAACAGTGGAATCAATTTTCATCCGAAAATCCTGATGTTGCATTTTTTCCTCCCTTAAAACAACACAAAAATAGTCAAAACTCGCAAGAAGTGCAGGACAAAAAACCTGCAACATCCATGAGCTTTGACCATCATGACTATTGTTAAAATTATTTTATCAAATCAAATTGTTTTGTCAATTCCAATCACAATTTGATTAGAGTCTGCACACTAAAGCCATGTAAGCAGGAAGATTTGAAATTGGATTCATTATAGCGAAAAATGCCATAAATACATAAAACAATTGGGAACTCTTCGTTATTACTTAACTCCAGTTAGATATACTGACAAACTTTTCCGTCTTTATATGCTTGATCAATAATACCGCCGCCCAAACATTCCTGACCATCATAGAAAACAACGGCTTGACCAGGTGTAACAGCACGTTGAGTTTCAGCAAAAACAACCTCTGCTTTATCACTCTTAACCTTTACAGTAACTTTACTATCAAGTTGACGATAACGGAATTTTGCTGTGCATTCCATTTCAAATTCTTCCGGCATATCTCGAGTAAAGTGAATCATTGAAGCGTCAAGTGAAGTTGACATCAACGACTCATGGTGGAAACCTTGACCCACGTAAAGAATATTTTTAGAAAGATCTTTCCCTACTACAAACCAAGGAGCATTATCTCCGCCTTTTTGACCACCAATACCCATACCACCACGTTGACCAATGGTGTAATACATGAGTCCGTTATGTTCCCCCATATCACGACCATCGACGGTCATCATACGGCCTTTTTGAGCTGGTAAGTATTGACTAAGAAACTCTTTAAAGTTTTTCTCACCAATAAAACATATTCCTGTTGAATCTTTTTTCTTGGCTGTTGCAAGACCTGCACGTTCAGCAATCTCACGAACTTCTGGCTTTTGTAGATGTCCTAAAGGAAACATCGTTTTCTGCAACTGCTCTTGCGAAAGTTGACTAAGGAAGTAGGTTTGATCTTTATTGTTATCTGCACCACGCAACATATGGACAATGCCATCTTCATCGCGAACAACTTGGGCGTAATGCCCTGTAGCCACATAATCTGCTCCCAATGTCATCGCATAATCTAAGAAAGCCTTAAACTTAATTTCCTTATTACACATAACGTCTGGATTAGGGGTACGTCCTGCACGGTACTCTGCTAAGAAATACTCAAATACACGATCCCAGTACTCTTTTTCAAAGTTGACAGAGTAATAGGGGATATCAATCTGATCAGCCACTGCTGCTACATCTTTATAATCTTCGGTTGCTGTACACACACCAAATTCATCTGTGTCATCCCAGTTTTTCATGAAAACACCGATTACATCATAACCTTGTTCTTTTAAAAGTAAGGCTGTTACTGATGAATCAACGCCACCACTCATACCAACAACAACACGTGTTTTTGAATTATCAGTCATAGATAACTCCTCCCATCAAATAAAAATTAACATAGACTTGAAGGGTCTAGTTATTCAAATATCGATTTGAAGGTCGATTTTGAAGCGTAAAAGCACGCAAGCTTAATTATATCATGATTAAAGAATAATGCAAAAAGGTTACCACTAGGCAACCTTTTTGATACTTATTTTCGTGTAAAGCAACTGTAAACATATTACTACCAAGACTATTATTGGAATCAATAACGCTACAAACAGCCATCCTGGCTCCTTATAACTCAACACAAGTTTATTATGTCCTTCTTGTGATGAAACAGTGGGTGTACCAATCGTTGACAAGTTATAGTCATCCTTGTCTAGTTCTTTACCATTTAGTGTCAAGATGGAATCTTTATAGATAACTATCGGTAGATTCAGTTTCTCCCCTTCAGCAGCCTGCCAAGTTAATACAAGATAACCATCTTCTAGTAGCTTTTCTGCCTTCTGATTCGTAACGATATTTTCGTAATAAAGATCATAAGTATTCTGCTTACCTATTGTCCCATAAATAGGTACGTAATCTGGTGTGGGTTTGACAACTAAATTTAAAAACTGTGACAAGTCACTGTCATTCATGGTAAGACTTATCGTCTGGTAATCTCCTTCAACGTAAGTATGTTTAACGATAGTAACAAGTTCACCATCTTGTGCTGCAGTTTTTACACGATCGGTAGTATCCATCATATTCTGAATGAGACCAATGCCCGCAAAGGCAAAGAGTAAAACAGCAATACTTTTTCGCCAGTTTACAAATCGCGTGACCGTTAACCCCGTAATTGCTAAAAGTAAAATGGTGGCAGGAACAAAGAATCTAAATGGAAATTGAATCAGTTCAGCTAATGTATTTCCATTTTCTACTAGATACTGCCACGGAAAAAGACCCGTCGACAAGAAGAAAAAGACAAAATAAATAAAATGCAGTATTTTTTTCCATCTAGCAAATTTCTTCCAATTCAAAACAGCGTAAAGAAACTGTAAAATGAGTAACACCATTAAAGAAATTGGAGTATATAGCCAGTATCTTGCTGTTCCATCTATCCCATTCTTACCTATTTCTCTATTTATAAATGGATTTAAGAGATGATTAGTCCCTCTCAAATATAGGAGTACTAACCAGACATCAACAGTCAGTAAGAGGAACAGAGTGACTGCTATAAGGACTTGCACAAAGGTTTCCTTTTTCTTAGCGATAGAAGACTTTACAAAAGTGTAAAGATAAAAAGGAAGATACATCATCACTAGCATCAAAGCACTGAGTACGTGAATCTGAACAATCAATGCCATAGATAAGGCAAGTCTAATTGGTTCTACTTTTTGATAAAAGACATAGTGAATCGCTGGAATAAAACAAAAAGGTAGTAAAGCTGCTCCCCAACTAGATAACCCCTGACGCATCGTCCAATATTGGATAGAGAATGTTGTCGTATAGAGTAAACCTAGTGACAAGGCAATGTTTGTCTTAACTTTACACTGCTTGAGCAGAGCATACATTGAGGACTCAGCCAGTATATGTAGTAATACCCTTGACACAATCTGATAATGAAACCAAGTACCGCTTATTAAAATAAGCCCTCCTTGTAAATAGGCAAAAAAAGGACCGTAAAGAGCATTGACAATGCGGCCTGACTGTTGGAATCCATATAAAGATAAAAAGTAAGAAAAGTTACCATTTTTTAGTTGCATAGCTGCTTCATAGAACCTGTTATAGTGAAAGATGGAATCTGAACCTAAAATGACTTTTTTTGTAAATAGTTGTGGCGTAACCAATAATACAGCAAAAGCTATAATAATAAGAGAAACCCACAACTTTTCTCTTGATTTGAAAATTTGTTTCATTGCTAAACCTTTCACTCCTATTATAACAAAAAGACCATACCCTACCTAATAATAACAAAAATCTCTATAAAATATATTACCCACAACCAAATTAAAAAGCTGAGAGTATGCTCCCAACTTCTATTAATAAGGCTCTATAATTTCTGTAGTGGGCAAAACTACTGTAGAGATTATAGAGCTTTTTGAGTGTACACAAAAAGTCCCATAAGAACTATA
>DOTL01000024.1 GCA_003521145.1 Streptococcus sp.
CTCTCTAGATGTTAGCTTTTCGTCACCCACTACAGTTGACAAAGAGCCGAAAGATGTCAGTACAAAATACAAACTTCAACACAAGCCAAGATAAGATAAGAAAGAGACTAGGCAAGAAGTCATTAAGCCAGACCTCATTAAGAATAATTCTTCAGACAACAGGCTTGCTTCTATTTTCCTTGCAGTCGCCTTTTATTTAGCTATCGTTTATTTTGCCTTATTTTTCTTTAATCCTTAGGGAATTCTTGTGTTGATTTTCCTAGCACCTAGCTTTATTGTTATGTAATGGCAACCATCTTCGTATGGATAGGACGTAAAAAAGGTAATAAAAACTTCTTAAACACAAGCATCATTTTTTATATAGCTTCTGTCCTTTTTGCTTATGACCCTGACTGGGGAGTTTTTCGATTTATACCGATTCTGTTAACTATTCTCGTAATAGTGGGAACTGTGATGTTTAAACAAGATAATGAGCAAGACAACAAATAAGAGACCATATTCAAGTGGTCTCTTATTTGTATGTAGTCATTAGTATTTCAAAAAGTTTGTTCCATATAGGTCCAGTCCAAGACAGGACTAAAATCTTAACTGTAATCACCTTTCAAAATGACATTTTCATGACCGTGGTAGGTCACCTCACCAGTAAAATTGGGGTTAACCTGGGAAGTGAAAGGAAGACATCTTATCCCCGTATTGCCCTAAAAAGAGTGCTTTTGAAGGGGTAAAAGAGCAACTGTCCTTGGTTTGAAAAATCAGTCGGCACAGCACACATTTCCTTGATAAACTAAGCAAGTATCTCATCGGTCACTTCAATCGTTTGATCAAAGAAAATAGCGTGAGGGATCAAATATCCTTTAATAGCCATCAATTCCTCAAGGCCAGCAAGACTGTCCACAATGACAGCTGTGAAAGTCTTGATTTCATCTTCTTCGATGGTTTCTTTCAAGGTCTCAAGCTGACTAAGATTGCAATAATACCATTTCATATTTTTAGGAATTTCCTGAATTTCTGACCAGTTGGATGGTCCAACTTGTAGTATTTTCAAGCGATTATCCTTGGTCATTCTGCTCTTCCTTCAACCAATTTTCCCATTTTTGTACCAAACGGTCTCCTGTGTTTTCCTTAATTTTCTCAATCGAATAGATAAGGGAACGGCTCCAGTTGTTCAACTGTCCCAAATAGTGGTAAGCAGCCCCTTTTTCAAAATCAGACAAGTGCTTCAAGATATAACCATTCTCTTGGTGGGTCACATACTCAGATGCCACTCGGTTAATCTGTGGAATACCAGCACTAATCCCTGCAATTTGTGTATAACGATTAGGTTCCTTGCTCAAGTCGACAATTAGTCGCGTAAACTGAAGGGCCTTGATAAGGGCAGTCTAATCACGCAGGTCTTGGAAAGAAAATCGGCTTACGATTTCATTATTTTCTTCCAATTTATTTTCTGAACCACTACTTTCAACGACCTCTTCAAAAGCTTCTGGACTCAATCGTTCTTCAATCATTTTTTCCACTTGATTTTGTAGGGCTACCAAGTTGCTCTGGATTGGCATTAAA
Organism: Streptococcus sp.; assembly: GCA_003521145.1. Classification (GTDB taxonomy): domain Bacteria; phylum Bacillota; class Bacilli; order Lactobacillales; family Streptococcaceae; genus Streptococcus. The sequence goes on from DOTL01000024.1 coordinate 1,558, forward strand.
TGCCCCAAACTCAACCTGTGTCTTTGGATACTTGGCCACAAAAGTCAAAACCTGATAGATAGCCTCTAAATCCAACTGATCAAAGTCAACCTGATAAAAGATTTTAGATTCTTTGACACGTTGACTAGTTCTCAAAGCCAAACGGGTATCGAAAGAAGCCATGTGTTTGAGCTTCTTAGCCTCTTCTGGACAGGCAACCTGAAGTTGCTCTAAGTAGTCGTAACAGTCAGCAATCAACAAGTCCACTTGCGGCAGAAAGGCTACATAGGTGTCAATACTATCATTCTGATTACGTTCTGCGAACCAATTCAAAATCTTAGTGTTGTCTGCTGGCAAGTGGTCAAAGAGGTGCTTGTTATAATGCAAATCTGAGGCGATAACAAAACGATCCTCTGCTCCTACCTTTTCCTCCAAGAATTTAGTCAAAAATTCCCAGATAACTTCTGAAACGTCACCGTAGTAACCCTTATTAAAATGACCTTCCGTACGAGGATTGGCTACAATCCCACGACCATCAAAGAAATGACAAATCTGCCAGACTTCCTTGGCATTAAGGTGATTTCGGTAGCTTGGTTGTCCGTCTTCATAATAAAGACTACTTGAAATAAAACCACGGTCATCATAGATGTCTTCGCGAATGATTTGCTCATCCTTATATTAGCGAATCATGCCAATAAAGCCTTCTAAACCGAACTCAATTTCGGCATAACGCTTGTGTTGGCATTGCACCACGATGGCAAATGGTGTGTGGACAAAGGTAGACCCTTCTGGCCATTCCAAATCTGTCACCCGAAGTTTTTCATATCTTCATCAGTGATACCCTGAATCAAGTCAAAAATAGCTGTGTATCAAACTTCCAAGACATCATGACGATGCAGGAAATAACGCAAATGCGGTTGGTAGGCTAAAAACAAAAGCTGAGGGGCTAAGTCCTCGTCCTGAAAGATACGAACTTGGTGCAAGCTGTCATCAAATTCAATTTTTTGGCGGATATGGTACCAAGGATCAATGGCGTCTTCCAAAATTCATCCGTCTGTCCATACCAAGCTGGAATAAAATAATACATGAGTTCTCCTTCATTGTCTTTTCATCACAATACTTGAGAATGAGGGGCAGACCGATCACGCATCACCAGCCTGCCTCTCAACCCCATGAGGGGTGAGAGGCTATACATTTTCAAAAAGTGGGGTGTAGGAAGTGTTAAGCTTCAAGGCTTTCATTTCCTCGTTAACGTTGTAAATCATACCGCTAAAAATCAAGAAAGCACAAGGAATCATACTAAGCTATAGGTAATCTGTATTGACCAAGATAATCAGCATTGGAGCACCTGCCATAAAGAGCATGTAAAGGGCACCTATGAAAGCAAGTCTAAGCACCAAATGGTTGATATAGGCACTGGTTTCTTGGCCTGGGTAAAAGCCCTAGATATACTCACCTGACTTGCGCATACGCTCAGAGATTTGCTCACCAGAGACATTAACAAAGGCAAAAGCCAACCCTAAAACGAAGAACATAATCAGACAAACAACCAACCAAAGAGGTTGACCGACCGTCAAGGCCTTGATGGCACCACTGGTCCACCTGTTTTCAGGATGGATAAATTGAATCAGCATAAAGACGTACTGAGGAATGTTGACTAGGGACATGGCATACATGAAAGGCATCCCTCCGGCTGGATTCAACATAATATCCAAGTAAGAATACTGTTTAAAGCGGTTATGAATATTGATTTTATTTATTGAGATACGATATCTAGCCCTCTGCACACCCCTGAAATATAGAGGAATACCAAACTGAACAGAATCAGAGGAAGCAAGATATTCCAACCAATACCTAGCTTATCAATACTATCCATGATTTGATAAGGTAGATTGGCCATCATACTTGCCATCAAGATGACAATGGAGCCTCCAATCCCAAAGAGAGAGTTGAGGTCTGATAGCCAAACCAAGAAAAAGGTACCGGCAATCAATAAAATGGTATTCATGAAAATAGCGAGACTAGCATTAACCCCTGAAACGATAGGTAAATTCAAGGATACTGCCAAAGATTGAACAATGGCAATCCCTAGGGTCAAATACATGCGTCTACGGTCCTAAATCTCAATGGGAAGATTTTTCAAGCCCATTTTCTTAGAGAAAGAAAACATCTGCCAGAGAATCATGGCCGACATCCAGGGTGACAAGCCCACTGAAAATAGAGACATAGACCTGAGGTTTCCACCCATCATGGCAATAGAGAAAGCCAAGGAACCCATGGCTCCCCCAAAGATATTTGCATTTTTCAAATCCACAAACGGTAGTACCAATTGATTTCCCAAGCAATAAATAAAGAGGAAAAAGAGGGTCCATAAGACACGTTTGGTGATTATCGATTGACTAATTTTTTCACTGTTACTCCTATTTCCTGCCCTATAGACAGGCTGATGTTATGTCGTTAGAAACATGATAGAGACGCAAGTTCAGCACACTTATCAAAATAAAGGATTACAGGCTCTTCTTACGCATTTGGCGAATGGTCTCAGCCATCTCTTTCCAACGATTTCTTGAATAGGTCTGTTGGTTATGCTTAGTTACCTTGAGGTCCTCAAACCCTAAAATCGGTTTATTTTCAAACCTAAAGGCATCAAGAATTTCCACTACTTTTCTTCCTGGATTGATATCTAGAAGCAAGTCACTATTACGCACCAATTCCAAATCTAGCCCATTTAAGCTCGCAATGGCTGAGTAAACCGTCACATTTGGATAGGTAATCAATTGAGCTAGTTTATCCGTCACATGCTGGCGAGAGGCAATTTTAAACTGCACCTTAGGAAGAGCCGAGATAAGGTCCGTCAAATGCGGAATTTCTGAAATGTTGGTGTAAACCAAACAAGTAAATGGACGGCCCTTAGGATAAATCATGTCCTCTGAAAGTGGCAATAAAGCGGCATTTTCGGAAACCCCTGACCAATCCATTTGAGCATAGAACCACCAGACCTCGCGATAAGCTTGGCAAGCCAAAGGTAACCAGGGCTTACGGTGTGAAGTATAGTGTAAAACCTTAGGATAGTCTTGACCATTTGGCAAATGGTAACCAGATAGACTAGACTTGGTCACAGCGTAGTTGTTGTCAAAAGACAACGTCAACCAGTTGTTACAAAAAACCATATTAAGAATTGACTGCTCCGCAAATGGTACCTTATCATGCCATTCGCTAGTCATGTCAATTAAGTGACGTCTCATGTTGTACTGCTTCCAATAAGCCGTATCAATCACCATGAAGCCTGCATCAAACATTGCCTGACGATCCTGACCTTGAACAGCATAATCACGCACAGCAGCCAAAGATCGACCTTGCAAATCAAGGGTAAATAGATCCTCTAGAGGACCTGTAACCACCATATCACTATCCAAATAGAGGGCCCGTTCCTCAGATACAAAGTCCGCCACAAAATAGCGAAGATAGCTTGCATAGTTGCTATTAGTCTTGAATTGCTTGATATGACTACTATCCACACGACAGTTAATCACTTCACTACCAAAGGCAGCCAAATGACGGTTTAGTCCTCTAAACCACTCTTGAGAGAAATCATCGTTAATCAAGTAAAAACGAATGTTACGATGATGGAAAACGATGGATTTGATAGTCGTAAGCACTTGGTCAACATAAGTATAGTTAGCCGCAAGAACAATAGCACGCTTTTTAGTCTCATAACGTTGAGGAGCTAAACTCAAGACCTGGAATTTCTCCTGAATGGAGCGGTAGGCATCAGAATCCGTGAGACCTTGCTCCTCCACATTTTTCAAGCAAGCCTCTAGCATCTGACGGTAGGTGACCATGTATTTTTCCAAAGGGAAACCATGACTAGCAACTATAGCCAAGCGTTCTTCCATGGCATAAACCAAGGTCATCATCCAGTCTTGCATCCAAGTCGCTGATGGCATCTCTGGACTCTCACGATATACATAAAGTCCCTTGTTGAGATAAACCGTACGCTCACTCATGAGATAGGCTTTAAGGTTGAAAAAACCATCCTCTCCCGCATGCTCTTTCGGGAAAAGCAAGTCATTAAACAAGGAACGTTTGTAGAGTTTGCCTGTCGCAGAAATCAGAGCAATGTTGATGTTATTGGTTTCTTCAAAGAGTCCATCAATAATCTGAGCCGGTGAATAAACCTGCTCATAATAATCTTCATCCTTGATATAAAAATAAAAGAGATCTTCCGATTCCTTATAGACACTGTAATTGGCTACTGCGATATCCGCCTTATGAGCCTGAAGCGTCTTATAAAGTTCCTCCAGATAAGTAGGCTCTACCCAATCCTCAGCATCCACGTAGGTGACGTAAACTCCCTTAGCCTGACGAATACCAATATGGCGAGCATCTGAAAGTCCTCCATTATCCTTTTTGAAATAGAGAATGCGAGAATCCCTAACTGCATAGCTACGGCAAATAGCATCACTCTTATCAATTGAGCCATAATTGATGAGGATGATTTCAAAATTTTGATAGGTCTGCCCCAGGACGCTGTCTAGACAGGTCTGGAGTTGATTTTCTACATTGTATACGGGAATAATTACGGAAATTTTTTCTATCATTTTTTATGTCTTATTTTTTCTAGCTAGTATAATTTTTTACTTTTCCTGTCTCAAACTGTCGTATGCTATCCAGAAAAAGTCTAAGAGTTTAATAACAACTTTAAGGTCACGAGAGATAGGGACCCTAAACACACTCTATATACTTTTTCCTTGCTTTTATCGAGACTTAACAATATTAAATTATAACATAGTATCACTTAGTTTTCTAATAGATTAGCTTTTTTATGAGAGGTTTTTTCAAACTAATTTCCTTTTATTTTCAGAAAAAGCTGACAGTTAAGAATCTTCTAAACCTTTATTTCAAAGTCTGAAATTGAATAAATCCAACCATATTTCAAATCAAAAAATACAGCCTTTCTAATACTATTGAAGCGGTACAAAATAGACTTGTCTACTCACCATTTGCTAAATATAGATATTACATAATTTTCCTTTGTCTAATTTTACTAAATTTCGTAAATTTTTTATTTTACTCTTCTTTCATTATTTCTGAGTGATATAATAAGAATAAGTGTTATAAGCGTATAATGCTTGTAATTGAAGTAAAATCAAAACTACTTATTTCTAGGAGAAAAAAATGATTTATATTTTTATAGTGGTGATGTTATCCTTAAATCTTAGA
>DOTL01000087.1 GCA_003521145.1 Streptococcus sp.
TCAGAAAACTTTGCAACAGAACCAGTTTCACTATCAGTGATAACCGCAAATGACGTTACCTCTGAACCTGTACCTGAAGTTGTTGGGATACAGATAAATGTTGTCTTCTGAGCGTAAGGAATCTTGTAAGTACGTTTACGGATATCCAAGAATTTTTGTTTAGCACCGAAGAAGCTTACATCTGGGTGTTCAAAGAACATCCACATAGCCTTAGCAGCATCCATTGCTGAACCACCACCAAGAGCGATAATAACATCTGGTTGGAAATCTACAAAGCGTTCCAAACCTTTATAAACGGTATTAGTAGATGGGTTTGGCTCAACATCTGAGAAAACATCTACTGCTGGGTTGTGGCGGTTAAGTTCCAATTGACGTTTAACCAAGTCTGCATAACCAAACTGAACCATACCAGGGTTACAAACCAGCATCACGCGCTCAGATTCAATGTGACGCAAGTAAGTTATTGAATCTTTTTCGAAGAAGATTTTTGGTGAAACGCGAAACCATTGTGTGTTATTGCGACGCTTTGACAATGTTTTGACATTCAAGAGATCAAATGAGCTAACATTGTGTGACACTGAGTTATGACTGTGTGAACCACAACCAAGAGTCAATGATGGAATCATGTTGTTGTAGATATTACCGATACCACCTTCAGCTGATGGGCTATTTACCAAGACACGGCAGGCTTTCATGCGGATACCATAGTGGAGTTGAAGCTCTTCATTTTCAGTGTGGATAACAGCTGTGTGTTCGAGACCACCCAAATTGAGCATACTTTCTGCTTTTTTGAATCCATCTTCAACGCCATCAGATTTGATAAGAGCAAGTACTGGAGACAATTTTCCCAAGGCAAGTGGGTATTCCATTGTTGCATCTGGAATTTCTGCCAAAAGCATTTTTGTACCTGCAGGAACTTTAAGACCAGCTTTTTCAGCAATTTCAATAGCTGAGTGACCTACAATGGCACCATTTACAGCTGTACGAGCTTCATTAAGAACAACTTTTTCCAACTTAGCAATGTCAGTTTTTTAAAAATGATGACACATTGATGTGCTTCAAATTCAGCCTTAACTTCGTCATAGATAGCTGCATCAACGATAGCTGCTTGCTCAGAAGCACAAATCATACCATTATCAAAAGTTTTTGAAACGATGATATCGTTGATAGCACGTTTAACCTTGGCATCAGCAGCAATATAAGATGGGACGTTTCCGGCTCCTACACCAAGCGCTGGTTTACCAGTTGAATAAGCAGCCTTAACCATACCAGGTCCACCAGTCGCAAGTACTGCAGCAATCTTAGGATGGTTCATCAAAAGACCAGTTGCTTCGATAGATGGCTCTTCAATCCACTGGATACAATTCTTAGGTACACCTGCTTCAATAGCTGCATCACGAACAATACGAGCAGCCTCTGCAGATGATTTTTGAGCTAATGGGTGGAAGGCAAAGATGATAGAGTTGCGTGTCTTAAGAGAAATGAGTGCTTTGAAAATGGTTGTTGAAGTTGGGTTAGTTGTTGGTTTAACCCCACAGATAACACCAACCGGCTCAGCGATAGAAACCAAACCTTGTTCTTTATCTTCAGCAATAACGCCTACAGTTTTGTCATATTTAATACTATTCCAAATGTATTCAGAAGCATACATGTTCTTGTTGGCTTTATCTTCGTAAATACCGCGCCCTGTTTCATCAACGGCCAATTTTGCCAAATACATGTGTGTATCTAGAGCAGCAATCGCAGCTTGGTGAACAATATGGTCCACTTGCTCCTGCGTAAAGTTAGCCATAGCATCAAGGGCTTCAACCCCCTTTGTTGCCAATTCATCAATTACTGTTTGAACATCTTTAGTTTGTTTAGTCATATGAAACTCCTTTGAATACTTGTTAAAATCTTCACAAATTTTAACACAAGTCTATTACAGCGTTTTCTAGTAAATATGTAAACCCTTACAAAGACAAAAATAAAGAAATCCGTCCATTTTTGGACAGATTTCATCATTATTACCAAATAATCACGCGATCTTCTGGGGCACGCCACATGCCGTCACCCTTTTTAACGTCAAACTCCTTGTGGAATTCGTCAAAATTTGGCAATTGAACATTAGTACGGAGTTTCCCTGGTGCGTGCACATCAACACTTGCGAGGAGTTTCATGTACTCTGTCCGAGCTTTCATGCGCCAGATGCGAGCAAAGTTGGTGAAGAATTCTTCTGCTGAGAAGTCTTCCTCTTTCTTAGCAGCTTCAAGGGCTGCAGCGATGCCTCCAAGGTCCGCTACGTTTTCAGAAACAGTCAATTTCCCATTAATCTTAGCACCATAAGAGTCTTGGCCTTCAAACTGATCGATAACTTTTTGGGTACGATCGGTAAAGGCTTCGTAATCTTCTGGCTTCCACCAGTCTTTCAAGCTACCATTCTCATCAAAGGAAGCACCATTGGTATCAAAGGCGTGTGAAATTTCATGAGCAATGACCGCACCAATTCCACCGTAATTAGCTGAGGAAGATTGATGAAGGTCATAGAAAGGTGCCTGCAAAATCGCTGCTGGGAAGACGATTTGGTTTTGTTGCGGATCATAGTAGGCATTGACCATGTTGGCTGGCATGTGCCATTCGCTCCGATCGACTGGTTGGTTCCACTTGCTCAAAGTATGGGCAATGGAAATTTCGTAAAGGGCTTGAGCATTTTCCACCAAGTTCTTGCTCTCGTCGATAATCTTTTTGGCGTATGTTTCTGGTAATTTTTCAGGGTAGCCGATATGTGGTGTGATGGCATTGAGTTTGACAATGGCTTTTTCACGAGTTTCAGGAGCGAGCCAGTCTGCTTTTTCTAGACGATCCTTGTAGACCTCAATCATGGTCGCTACTTTATGCTCTACGTCTGCTTTTGCTTCTGGTGAGAATTTTTCTCCTGCATACCAGAGTCCAAGCGCTTGGCTATATGGTACTTCTGCTAATGACAAGGCCGCCTTTTCTTTTGGACGAGGTTCTGGAATACCCGCAATCGTACGACTATATTCACCAGCCAAGACACGGATTTCTTCCGTCAAGAATGAAGTCCAAGAAAGAGCTGCGCCGAGTTTCAATGCAGCATGAAGGGTCTCCCAGTTGGCTGCTGAGTAGAATGTTGGTGCGAATTCCTTCCAGTAACGCTCTTCTGGCACGATGATTTTATCTGGAGTTTGTCCGATCACTTCTGTAAAGAAGGCATCGAGTGGCAATTCTGGGACCAAGGCCTTGAAATCCGCCCACTCATAGGGATGGTAGAGCTTGTTGTACTCTGATTTTTCTTCGTTCGACAAGACATATTTGGCCAATTCTGCGTCCCCTGCAATCACTTTATCCAGGATATCTTTGATTTCTTCCTCTGAGAAATCAAATTTAGGTAAGAGTTTTTCCATCATTTGGCGCCAGATAGCTAGTAATTCTGGACCTTTTTCGTTACCTTCTTCATAGTAGGTCGTATCTGGCAAGATGAGAGCCGGTGCTTCTCCCCACAAGACATTCATTTGGGCATTCTTAAAGTCTGGCGACACGCTAAATGGCAAAAGATTTGGTTTGCCAGCTAGTTCATAGGTGCCTAACTTGCTGGTATAGTCTTCAAAAGAAGACAGAGCCTTGATTTCATTGATCAAGGGCATGGCTGGTGCCACACCAGCTACTTCCCGCGCATCAAAATCTGCTACCATTTTGTGGTATTTGACAAAGTTTTGCAGAATGCTGTCTTCAGGCAGTTCTTCTCCCCGTTGCCATTTTCCGGTAATATCCAACATCAAGTTTTCGATATCTCGATCCAAGTCCATAAAGCCACCAGTCGAAGATTTATCATCAGGAATTACAGCGGTCTCCGCCCATTTTCCATTGACGTAATCATAAAAATCATCTTGTAAGCGTGTCATTACACTTCCTCCATCAATATTAAAAGTGCTTTCATTATAACAAAATTCCTCAGCAAAAGCATTTACTAAGGAAAGTTTGGCTTGTTTTACTAAGATTACTAGGGTTTGATAAGGCTTAAGACTTACCTTTTCAGTAAGCTCTGCATCGTCATAGTTTGACAAGAGCACGCGCCCTGACTGGTATTCTGCTGGAATCGCCACTTCAGCTTCACTTCCATAGAAATTATTGAGTACCAAGAGTTTTTGACCGTCTAAGTGACGTTCAAAAGCGTAGACTTGTTGACTATCTTCAAGTGCTGGCTGATAGCTTCCTTCTGAGATAATAGGCATTTCTTTACGTAAGCGAATCAATTCTTTATAGAATTTAAAGATTGGTCCGTCGATTTCATTTTCAACGTTGATGTCTTTGTAAGATTTACCAACTTTCAACCATGGAGTGCCTGTTGAAAAGCCTGCATTCTCAGAAGCATTCCATTGCATTGGCGTACGTGAATTATCTCGTGACTTGGCTTGGATAATCCTAAAGGCTTGCTCTGGAGGATGACCTTTATCCAAGAGCATTTGGTAAGCATTGATGGACTCGACATCCACATAATCTGCCATCGACTCATAGTCTGGATCAATCATGCCAATCTCTTCACCCATGTAGATATACGGAGTTCCACGTGACAAGTGAATGCTAGCTGCTAGCATGGTCGCTCCTTCATTACGGAAGTTCTTGATATATACAAAGCGATTCAAAGCATGAGGTTGGTCATGGTTATTCCAGAAAAGGGCACTCCAACCACCACGTTCACTCATTTCCTTGCTCCAAGTATGATAGAGACGTTTGAGCTCTTCAAAATCAAAGGGAGTAATGGTCCATTTTTGACCATCTTCATAGTCAACTTTTAGATGGTGAAAGTTAAAGGCCATGGACAACTCGTGACGCTCTGGCGCTGAATACAGAACACAGTTATCAATCGTTCTCTCCAACTGTCATAAAACCATCATCAGAACCGAAGGTAGCTTCATTCATCATGTGAAGATAGTCATGGACAATTGGTTTATCCGTATAAGCTGGTTTTCCTTCATTTTCAGGGCAATCTACCAAGACCTCATCTTTTCCAATCAAATTGATCACATCGAAACGGAATCCTTTGACGCCCTTGTCACGCCAGAAGTTGACCACCTTAAACATCTCCTTACGAACATTGGGATTGGGCCAATTGAGGTCTGCCTGTGTCACGTCAAAGAGGTGGAGGTAGTATTTCCCTGCATCTCCAAAAGCAGCCCAGGCAGAACCACCAAATTTAGACAACCAATCGGTTGGTTGGTCCTGAATGAAGAAGAAATCTTTGTAATACTTATCCCCAGCCAATCCCTTTTGGAACCACTCATGCTCCGTTGAGCAATGGTTAAGCACCATGTCTAGCATGAAGTCAATCTTGTGCTCTTTCCCGACACGGACCATTTCTTCAAATTCAGCCATATCCCCAAAAACAGGGTTGACGGCTGTATAGTGTGAAATATCGTAACCATTGTCACGTTGTAGACTCGGATAGAAAGGATTAAGCCAAACCATATCCACGCCTAAATCTGCTAGATAAGGAATTTTTTCAATGATTCCTCTGAAATAACCGATTCCATTTCCTGTCGTGTCCTTATATGATTTTGGATAAATTTGGTATACAACCTTTGTTTTATCTAATGCCATGTGATTTTTCCTCTTTTGTTCTTTATTATGAAGAGGTGGAACCGTAACGTCTCCACCCCTTAGCTTATTTTGTTCGATGAGCAATCATGAGAACATCACCACGTTTAATATCACGTGGAAGACCCCCTTCAACATCTGCTTGGAAATCATCTTAATTTGTAATGATAACTGGAGTCTCAGTGACCAAACCAGTCTTTTTGATAACATCCATATCAAAGCTAATCAATTGTTGACCAACAACAACTTTATCACCTTGTTCAACATGAGCCTCCAAACCTTTTCCGTCAAGACTAACCGTATCCATACCAATGCGCATCAGCATTTCAACACCTTCTTCAGAAACGATACCTACGGTGTGCTTAGTTGGGAAGAGTACTGTCACTGTACCATTGAATGGCGAAACCAATTCGCCTTGGCTTGGTTCGATGACGACACCTTGTCCCATTACACCTGATGAGAAAACTGAGTCTGTGGCTTGGCTAAGTAGTTTAACTTGACCAGCAAGTGGGCTAACCACACCTCTGCTGATTCGGCAAGAACCGTTAGAGTAGCAGTATGTGATGCAAATTCAGCTTCTTCTTGAGCTGCGAATTCTTCTTTAAGTTCTGTATCATCTTCTGTCTTAGTAAAGAGACCCGCTTTACGGAAGAAGAAAGTTAGGACCATCGGTACAATAATAGCAACAAGCATAATTCCTGCAAATGGAATCATATACTTAGGTTGAATTGATAGAATACCAGGTAACCCACCAATACCAATAGAGGCTGCTGTAACATTAAAGGTTACTGAAAGAAGACCTGCAATAGATGAACCAATCATACCCGCAACAAATGGGTAAATATATTTGACGTTAACCCCGAAGAGGGCTGGTTCTGTAACACCAAGATAAACTGAAATAGTAGCTGGAAGTGAAATTTGCGCCTCACGTTCATCATGACGATGCATAATATAGTAAGCAAAGACTGCTGAACCTTGAGCAATATTTGATAAAGCAATCATAGGCCAAAGAGCTGTTCCACCAGCATCTGCAATCAACTGAGTATCGATAGCATTGGTCATGTGGTGAAGTCCAGTGATAACGAACGGCGCATAAAGGGCACCAAAAACAGCACCGAAAAGCCATTTTACAGGACCTGTCAAACCATTAAGAACCACTGTTGAGAGGGCTTGGCCAATAAGTTCAACCAATAGGACCTAAAACAGTATGAGCCAAAATAAGGGCTGGAATCAATGACAAGAACGGTACAAAAATCATTGATACTACTTCTGATACATGTCTACGCCAGAAAATTTCAAGATAAGAAAGTGATAAACCAGCAAGAAGGGCAGGAATAACTTGCGCTTGATAACCTCTACGATTAACAGTAAAGAATCCAAAATCCCAAACCCAATCCTTAGCAATTTCAGACGATGGTGTCGATGCTACTGAATAAGCGTTAAGCAATTGTGGTGATACCAGACAGATACCCAAAACAATTCAAAGAATTTGGCTAGTTCCCATTTTACGAGAAACAGACCAAGAAATACCTACAGGCAAGAATTGGAAAATGGCTTCACCAGGTAACCACAAGAAGTGATTCACTCCTGACCAGAACTGAGAAACCTCGGTAATTGTCTTACCGTCAAGCATAGACCAATGCACATCCTCAAGAACATTACGGAAACCAAGAATCAATCCCCCAACGATAAGAGCTGGAATAATAGGTGTAAAGATTTTCGCCAAGGTTGTCATAACACGCTGAACTGGATTTTGGTTACTCTTGGCAGCCGATTTAGCAACCTCTTTAGAAACACCTTCAATCCCTTATACAACCGTGAAATCGTTATAAAAGATTGGTACATCATTACCAATGATAACTTGGAATTGACCTGCATTGGTGAAAGTCCCCTTAACAGTAGGAATGGCTTCGATTGTTTTCACATCTGCCTTCTTATCATCACCAAGAACGAAACGCATACGCGTCGCACAGTGAGTAACAGCAGTCACATTTTCTTTACCGCCGATTGCAGCAAGCAGATCTTTGGCTTCTTGTTCAAATTTACCCATTTGAATCTCCTTTTGTTTTTTGACAATATCTATTTGACTTGATAAACCGATTGTAAATGATTACAAATTTGTCTGAAAGTGTTCCGAGATTTTTTTTAACATATTTTTTGAAAAAAACATTAGTTGTATGTTTTTTTACCTACAAATGAGGAGAAAGATGAAAAAACATCAAATTATTTATAAGGATTTAGAAAAAGCTATCCATGAGCAAAAGTATCAAGTGGGAGACTTTCTCCCAACCGAGCAAGAACTGGTTTAATCTCACCAGGTTAGTAGAGACACTATACGAAAGGCATTAACCTTACTCGTTGAAGAAGGTTTGGTCAAAAAGATTCATGGCTCTGGCTCCCAGGTTATTAAACAGGAACAAATCAACTTTCCTGTGTCTGACCTTACTAGTTACCAGGAGCTAATAGAACAACAAGGCCTTAATTCACAAACCAATGTTATTTCTCTGGATAAAATCATCGTTGATTCCAAACTCTCAGAAAGAACAGGGTTTTCTAATAGCTGACAGGTTTGGCGCGTTGTTCGTCAAAGAGTCGTTGATAGCTGTGCCTCTGTTATAGATATTGATTACCTAGATGCCAGCCTTGTTCCGCAACTAAACCGTAGCATTGCTGAATACTCTATTTACGACTACATTGAGAATCGGCTCCACCTTAGCATTTCCCACGCCTTTAAAGAAATCACTATCGATAATGCTACCGATCAAGATAAGATTCTTATCGACCTAGGTAAAGATCAGCACGTTGTCTGTATCCGTTCTAAAGTTTATTTAAGTAATGGAAAATAGTTCCAATTTACGGAAAGTCGCCACAAACTTGAAAAATTCAAATTTGTCGATTATGCCAAGCGTCGTCATTGAAAAAAAGGGCTCTGCTAACAGAAAAAGTATCGGACAAGAATGTCCGATACTTTTTAGTTTTTACGGATAGGATCTGCTAGATACTCTGCACGAGCTCCACCAATTAACTTAGGACGACTCGCCAAAGCAGTCACATGAGCACCACCTAATTCTGGAGTAATAGGACGAAGAGGAACTTGGACCCTCTTCACATGCATACCAATAGATGTATCCCCAATATCGATACCAGCCTGAGCGACAATTTCCTCCACCTCAACAGGATCCTTCATATAGTCGAAAGCAGCCAGCTGACCACTTCCCCCAGCATGCAAGGTCGGAAGAACATTAACAATTTCCAAATCTTTATCCATGGCGAGCTCACGCTCAACAACCAAAGCACGATTCAGATGTTCGCAGCCTTGAACAGCCAAGTAAATTCCTTTAGGTTCCAAAACTTCAAGAATCGTTTTCACAATTCGTTGGCCAATTTCACGGCTAGAGGCTTTGCCGATTATCTCACCAGCGACCTCACTGGAAGACAATCCCAAGACAAAGATAGCTCCTCGCCCAATAGCGGAACGTTCAACAATATCTTCTACAAGCACACGTGTCTTCTCTTCTAAATCTAGCAACATCACAACAGCCCTCCCTTAGACAACAGCTGTATTCAGGATTCGCACAATAAGATAGTACAGAATCACAAAAAAGATAAGGAAAAATACCCCTAATAATAATAACTGCCCACGGCGTTTCTTACTTAGGTCCCAGGAGAAACCAAATCCCATCAAAAAAGGACCAACACTATAACTTAGCATAAACCATAAATCTACGCGTGCTATATGCCAAAAAGAAGAAATAAAGGCCACCAAACCAATTAAGGATAAAATCCAAGAAAAGTCCCAACGATCTGATTTAGCAAAAGCCAAGCCTATTAAGAAGCAGCCCAAGGCAGGCATGATAATAAATGATAGGGTCATAAAATAAAACATGCCATTATTATAGCATGTTTTACAGATTCATGTTAGTGGCGGTTAATAACACCATAAGCAATAGTGAATGCAATAGCAGCAATACCTACAACGATTGCCATGACAGCCCAGAAAATAGTCATCGCACGGTGTCCCTTGCGATTGTTGAAAGGAAGTCCCCAACCAATCATGATGATACCTAGCAATCCAAGCCAAATTTTATAAGTGATAACAATCGCCGCATCAAAATAGGCAAAAGCAACCAAACCTAAACCTAGCAAAGAAATCAAATAAGACCACTTACCCTTCAAAAATGAAGGTAAGGCCCAACCAAATAACACTAAACCTAGTAGAGCAAGAGCTCCACCACCAAAAAATACGGGTACAATATAATTATCAAACATATTCATATTATAGCATATCTTAAAAAGTTAGGAAATAGAATCTATCAACCAGAGCCCTACCAGCTCTTTAAAATTTGTTCACTCTCAATCACAGATTGATTCGCAGATATTGACCTACTTGTTTAGACATCAAACAACAAGACTCTATGAGAATCTTGTTGTTTCTTTTGGTCTCTATAATTTCGGCACTATAATTTCTGTAGTGGATAAAACCAACATAGTTGATAAAAGTCCCAAAAAACCTTGCGATGATAGATTGTCACGGAGAAGACCAATCTATAACCACAAGGCAATCGTATTCAAATTTTATTTAAGGCTAAAATCATGACAGATTTTAATTAAGGATCGTAATGTCATAGAACTTTTTAGAAGTATCTAGAGGTAAAACTTTCGTTATCAGCTGTTGCTGTTTCACTTTCAGGAGAAGAGGGTAGATGAGTTTTTTGAGTTAATAGAGGAAAATATTAACAAGGTCAATCACTACTTTCAAACTGTCTTTAGAACTTTT
>DOTL01000036.1 GCA_003521145.1 Streptococcus sp.
TCTTCATCACTCTGAACATGCATAAAAAGAGGACCTATCCGGTCCTCTCTAAATGTTAGCTTTTCGTCACCCACTATAGTTGACAAAGAGCCGACAAAACAAGCAATGGCTAACACCACTGCTTGTTTTTTAGTATGTTACAAAGCTTTCGAAGCTTGATCCAGAACTTCCATAACCTGACGACTATGTTCCAACTGCTGGGCAACACTGTCAAAATCCTTGGTCGCCACCATCTTTTCAAAAGCTACAAATTCATCATACATACGATGTTGTGGACTATTAAGATTGACAACTCTCTCTTTCTGACCATTGAGAGTGACTCCAATTTCAGGAAGAGTGTTGGTTGCACCAAAAATAGTAATAGCTCCCTTATCCCCTTGAATAGTTGAACGAATCTCCGCACTACAGTCTTTAGCTCCAATGGCAACAGCCTTAAAGTTACCATAGTCCAAAACTAGAATTCCTGACGTATCCACTCCTCGCTCCACATTAGGTAGATATTCCACATGATTAGGCTTACCAAAAAGGCCAACAAGAAGGTGAATATTATAGATATTAAGATCTCTAAGTACTCCCCCACCCATTTCAGGGTTGAAGACAGGAGCAATTTCCCCATGTTTGAAGGCATCGTAACGTGATGAATATTGAGAATAATTGATATTCACAATCTTAATATCCCCAATATCAGACAAGGCTTCCTTAATAGCTGTAAAATTAGCCAGATATTGATTGGTAATAGCCTCCAACAAGAGAAGCTTTTTTTCTTGAGCAAGCTTAGCTAGCTCTTCAAACTCTTCTAAATGAAGGGTGAAGGGTTTCTCACAGATAACATGCTTTCCGGCCAAAAGTGCTTTCTTAGCATAGTCATAGTGGGTATGATTGGGCGTTCCGACATAAATCGTATCAACTTCTGGATTAGACAAAACTAACTCATAATCACTAGTCGCCTGAGATAAGCCATATTGTTTAGCTAGGGCTTCTGCCTTATCGAGCGATTGTGGTGTCGATAAGATAGCTTCAAGCTCGATGCCCTCAATAGTTGTTAACACAGGAAGAACCTCTGTCACAATCATTCCTGTCCCTAATAATGCAAGTTTCATCAACTTACCTCCTTCTTCCTCTAAACTCTCTTACTATAAGGCGTAATTCTATAAACAGAACTATAATGGAGGAGGACTCAAATAGAAGCCCTCTAAAATTTAAGAACGGCCAAGCAGTTTCTTAACTCCTTGAATCGCTTTATATTTAAGCGGTTGTGGATAATAACGGAAGGTTCCCATCTTGCGAACGATATGACCATTAAAGTTTTGTTTAAATCGCAAAACCCCATCTGAACCATCAAAGATTCCCATAATACCAAGAAAATTATAGAAAGTAATGCCACGTTTAATGGCTTGGGTCATCACATACTATTGTAAGAGTGCTGGCGCATAAAACTTATTAAACTCTGGATAAGATCCACTAAAAAGATAAACAGCTTCTTGAGGTGTATAGACAAAAAGACTTCCAGCCAGAACAATATCTTCCTGACCATACTTATCAATAAAGGCAGTCGCTTCGCCCTTACGAACATCAAAGGTCTCAAACTGACTTGATAACTCTCTTAATTGGTTTTGTTTTTTCTCAGATTTTGGGTTAGCTTCTAAATAAGCTTGTAATTATACAATTCTATCCCCCAACTTCGCCTGATCACTTTCCAAATGGTCATAGTAATCCTGAAAATTCAAGGTAGCCACCATAAAAATCAGCATTGTCACCCAAAGCATCATAAAAATCTTGGTAATAATCTAAGGACTTGTCACTATACTCACGACAATCAGAGGTCGCCGAAGTGATTTCTTTAAAAAGAGATAACTCATCACGTTTCAGTTTTTTCAATTTAATCCCGAAGGTTTTAGCTTTTTTAACCAGAGGTTTTCCTTTTTTACTGAAAGACTTGATAAGATCTTTTTCTTCAACCCCAGATAAATCTTTAACATAGTGCCAGTCAGGCTCACCACCAGGATAACCTGTCTGTAAACCATCAAAGCTATAGCCTAAGTCAGTCAATTGATTAATCAATTGCTTCTGCTCCTCACTAGTTGGTTCACCATTACTATCAAAAGTTTGAAAAGTATCATAAGGCTTGATTAACAGCTCAAGAGCACCATTTGCCTTAGCATAATCCTTCAAACCCTGATAAAAGTCACTCAGATGAGCTGTATTTGAGTGAATCGGTCCATAATTCACCTCCATACGACGCCCACCAGTCATAAGCATGCTGTAGACAATTGCTGAGACTTCTAGCTAGTTTCCTTCTTTCCAAGCGACATAGCCAATGCTAAATCCACGTTTTTCAAGAAGCTTAGCCATCTCCTCAGTTTGCATAAAAGAACGCTCAGATACTTGTTGAGCATGTGTGTTAAATTCTTCTTTAGTTACTTGAATGAAGCTCATTTTTTTCCTTCCTAAAATGGATAACGTAAATGACAAGTGAGATAAAGAGCAAGATGGCAAGTACTGCCACTAATGGTGTTCGAATCGGACGGATATTAAGCAACAAATCTCCACTAACTGCATAAACAATCGTGACCGGCATCACTCCAATAAGGGTTGCCAAAATCCTCGTCCTTGTGGGTAAATTCATCTGAATACAAGCGTAATTGACCAGAGCTGATGGTATAAAAGGAATAGAGAAGGCTAAAGAAATCCAAAAAAAAACGATGCTTAAAGTTCTCAATATAAGTTAGAAGTTTCTCCATACGTTTGGACTTCTCTGGCTTTTCAAGTCTTCTCAGAATTTCAAAACTAGTCAAATTTCCAAAAGTATTACCAATAATATTCATCGGAATCGCAAGCAAAGGGCCATAGAGTAGCCCAACAAAAATACAAAAAATAGAACTTGAAACTCCAGGAATAGCTGATGACGGAATCGTGAGACCAAGAAGAGTCAGTGCATTTTGGAAATTAGCCTGCATAAAAACTTCTCTTAAAAAGGCTTGATCATGCTTAGCGTTGGTCCATTCCTTGATTAAGGGGATGAAGTTATTTAAAAGAGGCCATGAGAATACCAGTATTAAATCTGCTATCCCTATAAAAAATAGTCTTTTTTTGGAGATTATATCTCCACAATTTTAATCACTTCCTTTATTATAACAAAAAAATGCCTTCATTGATTTAGAAAGGCATTTTTACTGTGATTACTTGTTAATCAAATTTGCTTGTGACTTGTTTTCCAAGGCACCATTTTTAAAGTTAAGGGTAAGGCTACCTGTTTCACCCTTCTTAGCGATAAGGTTCGAAGACCAAAGCGCTTGTGTCATTGTTGCATCTGAAGAGACAGCAATTGAATAAACATCCGGTGTACCAAGCGTTTTGACAGCATCATCATAGCTAATTCCATTTTTGAGATTTTCGTACATCTTCAGTGTGATTTTAGGATCACGGACGTAAGAAAAGTTTGAAATTGACTTAACCACGGTGCTATTGTTAAAAAGTTTCGCTGTAACAACAACATTGTCATACTGCCAATTATAAACATCAAGCTTAGCATCTCCCGCCTGCTCCTGACTCGTTGATGATGGTTCACCAAACCAGCCCTTCAAGCTATCAAGATTTGAACCTCCTGAAAATTCCTGAGAAGCATTTGCCATGGTGATTTTATCAAAGTTTTGACGAACACTTCCATGTTTAACAGTTAAAATCTTTGATGCTTCATTATCCAGAGAACCCTTCGTCTCTGTCTTAGACGAAGATTTTCCACAAGCAGATAGAGTAAAAAGTGAGAAACCTAAAACGATCAAAGACAAAAGTTTTTTCATAATAAATTCCTATATATACAAATAAAAGGCTGACGCCTCTGGTTTTTATGGAGCCGGTGGGAGTCGAACCCACGTCCAAACACCTGCCAACATATTCGTCTACAACCATAGGTTATGTCTTTCATTTAACAGATAGACGACACATAACTCAAGCCTTCTATCTGCGAGCCTATAAATCTCTTTTCAACCAGCTAGGCAATGGTCAAACGTAGCTTATAAATCAATAAAACCTCTAAACAAACATAAGCAATCTGCTAGAAGTCACGCGAGCAGGTGTTTAGGCTGCTACAGCGTAAGAATTATTATTTTTTGCAGTTATATTTAACTGAGCGTTTACGTCGCCACACGAGTCGCAGAATATGCCTCATAATGCCTGTCGAATCCGTAACGACCCCGATATGAGATACTAAGTATTATAGCAAATTTTTTAATAAATTGCAAAAGATTAGCCAAGCTATCTCCCCAATAAATCTACTATTGAGACGCTAATAGGATAGGTTAGTTTACTTTGATTTTAGGATAAGCTAATAGCTTTTTTCTGTATCTCTGCCTTTCCCTTCAACACTAAAAGATTTTTTGGAATACCTTCACTAAAACTTACTGACTAAAAAACGTTGAGCGTACAAGTCACTCAACGTTTTTCTTTTTGCACCCTAAGGGAATCGAACCCCTATCTCAAGAATCGGAATCTTACGTGATATCCATTACACTAAGGGTGCTAACAGTATACTATTATAGCATACTCTAAAATAGAAAAAAAGGGCTCTATAATTTCTGTAGTGGGTAAAACTACTGTAGAGATTATAGAGCTTTTCGAGTGTACACAAAAAGTCCCATAAGAACTATAATGAAAAGTAACCAAAACTACCATTA
>DOTL01000065.1 GCA_003521145.1 Streptococcus sp.
ATCTAATATAAAACTTTAGGGGGGCTTTTTTGATACATCGCTAGACAATTAAATAGGTCTGGAACAATTGTTCCAGACCTATTTAGCTTTGGGTATAAAAAACTCAAGCTATACAACTTGAGGTGTCTTATCACTCCGCCAGTAGGACTCGAACCTACGACATCATGATTAACAGTCATGCGCTACTACCAACTGAGCTATGGCGGATAAAACTGCTAAGTAGCAAAAATAGTCCGTACGGGATTCGAACCCGTGTTACCGCCGTGAAAAGGCGGTGTCTTAACCCCTTGACCAACGGACCAAGTTCTGAGATTTTTATCTCGTTAACACTCTTATTATTATATCAGAGTATTCGATTTTGTCTATACTTTTTTTCAAAAAAAATATTAAATTTTGCTAAATTTATTCGAATTTTACGTTAGTTTTTATCTTGCTTTTACAAAGTATTGACATGTTGCTTAATATTTTGTAAACTAATAGAGTTATTGGTCCCATAGCTCAGCTGGATAGAGCATTCGCCTTCTAAGCGAACGGTCGCAGGTTCGAATCCTGCTGGGATCAGATAAAAAATCGCAATCTAGAAGTTCTAGTTGCGTTTTTCTTTTGCCTCGATAAATAGGAAATAATTCAAAATAAACAAAGGAATCAAATTTGTATATAGGCTGTATTCTTGTAAATATTGAGCAAACCAAGTTGAGGCTGCAACTCCTACCATAAATGTAAAGATGATAATAGTAGTGTAAGAAGCTTGTTTAAGCACTTTGGGATCACCCTCGTCAATAGCCCTGGCAACGTTTAAAGAGGTATTCGTTATATTACCAGTCATCATAAAGGAAGCATAATTTACACCTCTGACGCGCTTAAAAATACCTACTTGAAGAGAGGCGAAGAATGACAAGCCTGCAATCGTAATAGTAGAATCAACGTATGGTGTAATAATTGCAAGAATAGTCATCAAGAGAAGTGCAAGTCTAATCGCTTGCAAATGCCATCCCCACTTATGGTTAATGAGCCACTTCTTAACAAAAAAAACAAAAAACTGACCTAAAACAAAGAAAAAGATAGGTATCACATAGCTAAAAGCTCTTGCAACATGCCCCTCAACAAGGTGAATGACCAAATAGAGGAGATTGCCTGTCTGGATACTTGCAAATCGACCGTCTTGAGTATTGTAAGTATAGGCATCAATGAAGCCTCCTATATAACTAACTAGAGTTGCTACTCGTAATCCTTCAAAAACACGATAGGAGCGTTTTTTCATTGTGAACATGTCTATTTCCTTTTTTCTACTTATGATAAGGACTTCCCTGCTGAATCATGAATGCACGATAAATTTGTTCTACTAATACAAGGCGCATAAGCTGATGAGGGAATGTTAGGAGACCAAAACTTATCAATCTATTAGCCCTCTTTTTTACTGTAGGAGAGAGTCCTAAACTCCCCCCTATAATAAAAGTAATATCTGAATAGCCTCTAAGGGTCACTTGCTCTAACTCTTTAGCAAATTGTTCCGAGGGAAATTGTTTTCCTTCAATAGCTAAGGCAATGACATAATCACGATCACCTACTTTAGCCAAGATACGCTGTCCTTCTTTGTCTAGGATAGCTTTATTTTCAGCTTCACTTGCATTATCCGGCGTCTTTTCATCCGTTAATTCTATAGATTCAAATTTTGTGAAGCGTCCTAGTCGTTTGACATACTCCGCAATGCCATCTTTCAAATATTTTTCTTTCAGTTTTCCAACGGTAATCAATTTAACTTTCATAGGTTTATTATAGCACATATCCACAATCTTTTAACACCTTATCCACACCTTTTTCGTGTCAAGCATCTATAGTTATCCTTATAAAATCGCTTTTTATCTACACTTTTTGAAAGTTATCCACAGACTGTTGATAACTGTTTTTAAAATCACCTTATGATATAATACTTTATGATATAATTAAGTTTACTTTGATATGTTTATCAAAAAGGAGGACTAAACGTGAAAAAATTTAACTGGAAAAAAATAGTAGCACCAATTGCAATGCTTGTTATTGGCTTACTAGGTGGTCTACTAGGTGCCTTTATCCTATTAACAGCAGCAGGGGTATCTTTTACCAATACAACAGATACAGGTGTTAAAACAGCTAAGATCGTATACAACAATACAACAGATACAACTAAGGCCGTTAAGAAAGTACAAAATGCCGTTGTTTCTGTCATCAATTACCAAGAAGGCTCATCTTCAGATTCCCTAAATGAACTTTATGGTCGTATTTTTGGTGGAGATGATAGTTCTGATTCTAGCCAAGACAAATCAAAAGATTCTGATGGGTTGCAAGTCGCTGGTGAAGGTTCCGGTGTTATCTATAAAAAAAATGGGAAAGAGGCCTACATCGTAACCAACAACCACGTTGTTGATGGTGCTAAAAAACTTGAAATCATGCTTTCAGATGGGTCAAAAATTACTGGTGAACTCGTTGGTAAAGATACTTACTCTGACCTAGCAGTTGTCAAAGTTTCTTCAGATAAAATAAAAACCGTCGCAGAATTTGCAGACTCAAACTCCCTTACAGTTGGTGAAAAGGCAATTGCTATCGGTAGCCCACTTGGTACCGAATATGCCAACTCAGTAACAGAGGGAATCGTTTCTAGCCTTAGCCGTACCGTAACTATGCAAAACGACAATGGTGAAACTGTTTCAACAAATGCTATTCAAACAGATGCTGCCATTAACCCTGGTAACTCAGGTGGTGCCTTAGTCAATATTGAAGGACAAGTTATCGGTATTAACTCAATTAAGATTTCATCAACGTCAGCAGTCGCTGGTAGTGCCGTTGAAGGTATGGGATTCGCCATTCCATCAAACGATGTTGTCGAAATCATTAATCAATTGGAAAAAGACGGTAAAGTTACACGACCAGCCTTAGGAATATCAATGGCCGATCTTAATAGCCTTTCTAGCAGTGCAACTTCTAAATTAGATTTACCAGATGATGTGAAATCTGGAGTTGTAGTCGGCAGCGTTCAAAAAGGTATGCCAGCTGACGGTAAACTTCAAGAAAATGATGTTATCACTGAAATTGACGGTAAGGAAATCAGCTCAAAAACTGATATTCAAACCAATCTTTACAGCCATAGTATCGGAGATACAATCAAGGTAACCTTCTATCGTGGTAAAGAGAAGAAAACTGAAGAACTTAAATTAACAAAATCTACAGAAGACTTATCTGACTAAGTCATTGACAAATCTGTCAAAAGACCTTTACAATAATGTAAAGGTCTTTTTTAGAAAGGAATAACATGCAAGAACAACTCAAAGCTTTACCTATTAGTAAAATCTACCCAAATCCTTTTCAACCTCGTGTAGAATTCTCTGATGAAGAATTAGCAGAACTGAGCCAATCAATCGCTGAAAATGGACTGATACAGCCAATTATTGTCCGAAAATCGGACATTATTGGTTATGAACTAATTGCTGGGGAAAGACGTTTACGTGCCTGTAAACGTCTGGGAATGACAGAAATCCCTGCAGTCGTAAAGGAAGTCTCAGATCAAGAGAGTCGTAAACAAGCTATTATTGAAAATTTACAACGCTCGAATCTCAATCCTATTGAAGAAGCAAAGGCCTATCGTAGTTTAATTAATGAGTTAGCTTACAGTCACGAGGAACTGGCAAAAGCTATGGGGAAATCAAGACCCTATATCAGTAACGCTCTTAGACTCCTCCAACTTCCCAAAGAGATACAGATGAGTATCGAAAATGGCAAACTGAGTCAAGGACATGCTAGAGCGCTTTTATCTGTTGAGGATACCCAAAAGCAATTAACTATCTATCATCAGGTGCTTACTGAAAAATGGTCCGTTCGTACTCTGGAAAAAACACTTCAAGAACTTCCTAAAAAACAAAAATCAAAAAAAGATATTCACATAAAAGATAAAGAAAAAGAACTAGAAAAATCACTTGGTCTCCCCGTTACTCTTCGTTATCACAAAAATCACTCTGGAACTATTCAGATCCACTTTTCGATGGAGGAAGATTTTAACAGAATTATCAACAAGCTAATTTGACCTGTGAATTGATGAGAAAAAAAACAAAGTTATCCACATCATAAAAATGTTGCCCTCCTTTTATTTAAGAGGGTTTCTTTTTTTATTCACAACTTGTGGATAACTCTTGTGCACAATGTGGATTGTCTTTTTTTTGCTTGTGGATAACTTGAGTAACTTCCATCTTCGGACCTGTGGAAAACTTTTTTGTTTTATGATAGAATCATAGAACAAGAATAAAGAAGGAGAATTGATGGAATGACCGAAAAAGAGCATTTTTTTTGGAATAAGCTCTTAGAGCTGGCCAAAGAGGAACTAACACAAGCCACTTTTGATTATTATGTCCTGGATACCAAGCTCATCAAAGTTCAAAATAACGTTGCTACAATTCTACTTGAAGAGGTCAAAAAGTTATTCTGGGAAAAGAATATGCAATCTTTCATTTTGATGGCTGGTTTTGAAGCCTATAATAGTGAAATCAAAGTTGAGTACGTCTTTGACGAAGCACTCATAAACGAGGCAAATTCAACTGTAGCAAATAATGACTTTGGTAATAAAAAGAAACAGCAGACCCCTGCTCTTCCTACATTGGACTCAGACTTAAATAGTAAGTATACCTTTGATAATTTTATCCAAGGGGATGAAAATCGTTGGTCAGTTGCTGCATCTTTAGCTGTGGCTGATTCACCAGGAGCTACTTATAACCCTCTATTTATTTACGGAGGACCAGGTCTCGGAAAAACTCACTTGCTCAATGCCATTGGTAACAAGGTCTTACATGATAATCCTCAAGCACGCATTAAATACATTACTGCAGAGAATTTCATTAATGAATTTGTTGTTCATATCCGTTTGGATAAAATGGACGAACTAAAACTTAAATATCGTCATCTGGATGTTCTCTTAATTGACGATATTCAATCATTGGCTAAAAAATCAACGCAAGCCACCCAAGAAGAATTCTTCAATACTTTCAATGTTCTTCACAATAATAATAAACAAATTGTCCTGACTAGCGACCGTAATCCAGATCAATTGAACGAGATGGAAGAGCGTCTTGTCACGCGCTTTAAATGGGGGTTAACTGTCAATATCACACCACCTGACTTTGAAACGCGAGTGGCCATTCTTACTAATAAGATTATGGACTATGATTATTATTTTCCTCCTGAAACAATTGAGTATTTAGCTGGCCAATTTGATTCAAATGTCCGTGACTTGGAGGGGGCCTTAAAAGATATTAGCTTAGTTGCCAATGTTCGCCAGTTAGATACTATCACAGTTGAGGTAGCTGCTGAAGCAATTCGCGCACGTAAAATGGATGGTCCTAAGTTAACTCTTATTCCGATTGAGAATATCCAAACTGAGGTAGGGAAATTTTATAATGTCACTGTAAAAGAGATCAAGGCAACTAAACGAACACAAAATATTGTCTTAGCACGTCAGGTGGCCATGTATCTTGCGCGTGAAATGACTGATAACTCCCTTCCAAAAATTGGAAAAGAATTTGGCGGAAGAGACCACTCAACTGTCTTACATGCATACAATAAAATCAAAAATATGATTGCCCAAGATGACAGTTTACGCATTGAAATTGATACCATCAAAAACAAGATAAAATGACACTTGTGGATAACTATTAAAAATCATTCAAACTTTTCCACAGGCTGTGCACAAGTTCAAAGCCTTGGTAAAACAATGTTTTGTAGACTTATGCACAGTATCCACAAGACCTACTACTACTACTAAAATAATACTAATAAAAATAAAGGAGCATCATGATTCAATTTGCGATTAATAAAGCTTATTTCTTACAAGCACTTCATACGACTCGCCGTGCTATTTCTTCTAAAAATGCTATCCCAATTCTATCGACGATTAAAATCGAAGTTACCAGTGATGGTATCTATTTGACAGGATCAAACGGGCAAATCTCAATTGAAAATAGTATCTCAGTTTCAGAAGAAAATGCAGGCCTATTAATTACGCAGCCAGGTAGTATCCTTTTGGAAGCAAACTTTTTCATTAATGTTGTCTCAAGCTTGCCTGATGTTACCCTTACTTTTGAAGAAATTGAACAATACCAAGTTTTACTAAAGAGTGGTAAATCAGAGATTACTTTAAAAGGGAAAGATGTTGAACAATATCCCCGTATTCAGGAAGTTGATAGCTTGACACCATTACTCATGGACACAAAAGTGTTAAAATCTATCATTGCTGAAACTTCATTTGCAGCAAGTACACAAGAAAGTCGTCCAATTTTAACCGGAGTTCACTTTGTTCTTTCAAATAATAAAAATCTCAAAGCTGTAGCAACTGACTCTCACCGAATGAGCCAACGTCAACTTGTTCTGGAGCATTCTGCAGATAACTTTGATGTCGTAATCCCAAGTCGCTCACTTAAAGAATTGTCGGCAGTCTTTAGCGATGATATTGAAAACTTAGAGGTTTTCTTTTCAGCAAATCAAATTCTATTCCGTAGTGAAACAATTTCTTTCTATACACGTTTACTTGAAGGAAATTATCCAGATACGAATCGTCTCTTGTCTGATTCATTTGAAACAGAAGTTGTTTTCGAGACTGCTAGCCTTCGTTCTGCTATGGAACGTTCATATTTGATTTCTAATGCTAGCCAAAGTGGTACTGTTAAACTCGAAATCATCAATGGCAGTGTCAGTGCCCATGTTAATTCACCAGAAGTCGGAAAGGTGAATGAGGACATTGATGTGCAAGATGTTTCAGGTAGTGATTTGGTCATTAGTTTCAATCCAACCTACCTAATAGATGCTTTGAAAGCTCTTAAGAGTGAGACTGTACGTGTACGTTTCATTTCACCAGTGCGTCCATTTACTTTGACGCCAGCTGATGACAGTGAGAATTTTATTCAATTGATTACACCTGTAAGAACAAACTAAAATCGAAAAAGTTATCCACAGTGGATAACTTTTTTACTAGAAAGGGAGTTTATGTACCAAATTGGAAGTTTAGTTGAAATGAAAAAACCACATGCTTGTACTATCAAAGCAACAGGAAAAAAAGCTAATGAATGGGAAGTAATCCGTCTTGGAGCTGACATTAAGATTCGTTGTACGAATTGTGATCATGTGGTTATGATGAGTCGTCATGATTTCGAAAAGAAACTTAAGAAGGTTTTATAACAGGTGTTGGAGAGACTATATAACGAGAGTTTTATGTTAAGAAAATTAGTTCACTAGCAATATAAAGACTCTCTATAGTCCCTAATCATCTTCTTTATAGCAATCTTTGCCTTGCTTTCCTTTTTATGATTCTCAAAGGGAAGTTGCCTATTTTTAACAATTTTTGTGTTATAATTAACTGGATTACTTTTTTATGGAGAAATAAATTAATGGCTTTAACAGCAGGTATCGTTGGTTTGCCAAACGTTGGTAAATCAACTCTTTTCAATGCAATTACAAAAGCGGGTGCGGAAGCTGCTAACTATCCTTTCGCGACAATTGATCCAAACGTCGGTATGGTTGAGGTACCAGATGAGCGTTTGACGAAACTGACTGAACTTATTACCCCTAAAAAGACAGTTCCAACTACATTTGAGTTCACAGATATTGCGGGTATCGTAAAAGGAGCATCAAAGGGTGAAGGTCTTGGAAATAAGTTCTTGGCGAACATTCGTGAAGTAGATGCGATTGTCCATGTGGTTCGTGCTTTCGATGATGAAAACGTTATGCGTGAACAAGGGCGTGAGGATGCCTTTGTAGATCCGATGGCTGATATTGATACAATCAACCTAGAATTAATTTTGTCTGACCTTGAATCAATTAACAAACGTTATGCGCGTGTCGAAAAAATTGCGCGTACACAAAAAGATAAAGATTCTGTAGCAGAGTTTAATATTCTTCAAAAGATTAAACCCGTTCTAGAAGATGGTAAGTCTGCACGTACGATTGATTTTACTGAGGAAGAGCAAAAGATTGTTAAGGGACTCTTCCTCTTGACAACAAAACCAGTACTTTATGTGGCTAACGTTGATGAAGACCAAGTCGCAAATCCTGATGATATTGATTATGTCAAACAAATTCGTGAGTTTGCAGCGACTGAAAATGCAGAAGTAGTTGTTATCTCGGCACGTGTTGAGGAAGAAATTTCTGAATTGGATGATGAAGACAAGGAGATATTCTTGGAAGACCTTGGTTTGACAGAGTCAGGAGTTGATAAACTAACACGCGCAGCATATCACTTGCTTGGTCTTGGAACTTACTTCACTGCTGGTGAAAAAGAGGTCCGCGCTTGGACCTTTAAACGAGGCATCAAGGCTCCACAGGCAGCTGGAATCATCCACTCTGACTTCGAGAAAGGCTTTATCCGTGCTGTAACCATGTCTTACGATGATCTCATTAAATATGGTTCTGAGAAAGCTGTTAAGGAAGCTGGTCGCCTTCGTGAAGAAGGAAAAGAATACGTTGTCCAAGATGGCGACATTATGGAATTCCGTTTCAACGTTTAGAAAATAAAAAGTAATGCACAAGGCTGAAAAGTATTTTTCAGTCCTTTTGCTGTTTATCAAAGAGGAGAAATAATGACAAAAATAGTAGTTGGCTTGGGAAATCCTGGTTCAAAATACCATGAGACACGTCATAATGTTGGTTTTATGGCCATTGACTTAATGGCTAAGGAACTGGGATTAACCTTTTCTGAAGTAAAGACCTTTAAGGCTGAAGTGGCTTCGACCTTTTTAAATGGTGAGAAGGTTTATTTTGTGAAACCAACAACCTTTATGAATCTATCAGGTCTAGCTGTTAGGGCATTGCTAGCTTATTACAATATTCCTATGGAGGATTTTATCGTCATTTACGATGACTTAGATATGGAAGTTGGGAAATTGCGCTTCCGTCAAAAAGGTTCAGCAGGTGGGCATAATGGGATTAAATCTATCATTGCTGAAACAGGAACACAAGAGTTTGATCGTATAAAAATTGGTATTGGCCGTCCACAAAAAGGAATGACGGTCGTTAATCATGTTCTTGGAAAATTTAGCGAAGACGATTATGCCACAATTTTACTGACTTTAGACAAGGTAGAGACGGCCCTCAATCATTACCTTAAAACAAATGATTTCGAAGATACCATGAGGCGTTATAATGGCTAATACCCTATTAGATCTTTTTGAGAAGAATCATCAATTGCTTGAGTGGCGTGATAAAGTAACCTTATTGAGTAGGCAGTTAGTCATGGGATTTTCTGGTTCCAGCAAGGCAGTTGTCATGGCATCGGCCTTTTCTGAGCAGGTTCCTAAGATTTTAATCATTACTTCAACACAATATGAAGCTGAGCAACTAACAGGAGATTTGTCAGCTATCTTAGGCGAGGATAAGGTTTATTCTTTCTTTGCAGATGATGTAGTAGCTGCAGAGTTTATCTTCGCTTCTCCAGAAAAGACCCATTCTCGTCTCGAAATTCTTAATTTTTTAATGGATAAAGAGGCCAGTGGGGTTTTGGTAACGAGTTTAGTTGGTACTAAGTTACATTTGCCTAATCCCGAGGTTTATAAAGACTCTCGCATTGACTTAACACTAGGGGAGGAACATGATTTAGAGGCTCTCAGTAAGCATCTGACTCATATTGGATACCAAAGGGTAGAACAGGTTCTCTCACCTGGTGAGTTTAGTCGTAGGGGCGATATTTTAGATATTTATGAACTGACTGCAGAGCTTCCCTACCGTTTAGAATTTTTTGGAGACGAGATTGATGGTATTCGTCAGTTTGATAGCAATAGTCAGAAATCTTTAGACAATTTAGAGCATGTTATCGTATCACCGGCAGATGATATTATCTTAACAAGAGAAGATTATCAACGTGCTGAAAAGGCCCTAGAAAGTGCGGTCTCAAAGGTAGAAGGTCCTCATAAGGCTTACCTTGAGGAGGTTCTGACGGTTACGATTGATGGTTACCGTCATAAAGATTTACGTAAGTTTTTGTCTCTCTTTTATGATAAAGCTTATACCTTATTTGACTACCTTCCAAAGGGAACTCCTGTCTTCATTGATGATTTTCAAAAGATAGTGGACCACCATGGACGTCTTGAGTTGGAGGTAGCTAATCTTTTAACTGAGGATCTTCACCAGGGCAAGTCTTTGAGTCATCTAAACTACTTAGTGGATTCATTTAAGACTTTACGTAACTATCAGCCATCTAGTTTCTTTTCGAATTTTCATAAGGGATTGGGAAATCTTAAATTTGATAAGTTGTATCAATTCACTCAATACCCTATGCAGGAGTTCTTTAACCAGTTTCCACTTCTAGTTGATGAAATACATCGCTATACCAAGAATAAGGCAACAGTTATTTTACAAGTGGGGTCTGAGAAGCAGCTCAAATCTGTGAAGGAAACCTTGGAAAAATATGATTTAGATTTACCCCTTAGTAGCTTTGGGGATTTGATACCTCATAAGCCTCAGTTAGTCTTAGAAACCTTATCCAATGGTTTTTACTTTGCGGATGAAAAGCTTGTTCTTGTCACTGAACGTGAGATTTTTCATAAAAAAGTAAAACGTCGTGCGCGTGCCAGTCACGTTTCCAATGCTGACCGTCTCAAAGATTACAATGAACTTGAAAAAGGTGATTATGTTGTACACCAGACTCATGGTATCGGACAATTTAAAGGTATCGAGACTATTGAGATTAAAGGGGTGCATCGTGACTACTTGACCATCCAATATCAGGATGCTGCAACAATTTCTCTACCTGTTGAGCAGATTGAGAGTCTCTCTAAGTATGTGTCGGCGGACGGAAAAGAGCCTAAAATTAATAAACTCAATGATGGGCGTTTTCAAAAAACTAAACAAAAAGTAAGCAAGCAAGTAGAGGATATTGCCGATGATCTCTTAAACCTTTACGCTGAACGTAGTCAACTTAAAGGTTTTGCATTTTCACCAGATGATGATAATCAAAGGGATTTCGAAGATGATTTTGTCTATGCTGAGACAGAGGATCAATTGCGTTCTATCAAGGAAATTAAGGCAGACATGGAGTCAGACAAACCCATGGATCGTCTCTTGGTGGGTGATGTTGGTTTTGGTAAGACAGAGGTAGCTATGCGTGCTGCCTTCAAGGCGGTCAATGATGGAAAGCAAGTTGCTATCCTAGTTCCTACAACAGTTCTTTCCCATCAGCACTATTTGAATTTTAAGGAACGTTTTGAAAATCATGCTGTTGAGGTAGAAGAACTCAGTCGTTTTAGAAGTAAAAAAGAGCAAAATGAGACTATTGAAGATCTAGCTAAAGGGCGTATTGATATTATTATTGGTACCCACCGCCTGCTGTCCAAAGATGTTAAGTTTTCTGATTTAGGCTTGCTAGTAATTGATGAAGAACAACGTTTTGGCGTGAAGCATAAAGAGAAACTTAAGGAGTTGAAAGCTAAGGTTGATGTCCTTACTCTAACTGCGACACCGATTCCCCGTACGCTTCATATGTCTATGTTAGGTATTCGTGATTTGTCGATTATTGAGACAGCACCTACCAACCGTTATCCAGTTCAAACTTATGTTATGGAAACCAATCCTGGTCTTATTCGAGAAGCGATATTAAGAGAGATGGACCGAGGCGGCCAGATTTTTTATGTTTATAATCGTGTTGAAACCATTGATCAAAAAGTTTCTGAACTACATGAGCTGGTCCCTGAAGCACGTATCGGATTTGTTCATGGTCAGATGAGCGAGGTTATGTTGGAGAATACCCTCTTGGATTTCTTGAATGGTGATTACGATGTTTTGGTAGCAACGACTATTATCGAGACAGGGATTGATATTTCTAATGTTAATACACTCTTCATTGAGAATGCAGATCACATGGGCTTATCTACGCTTTATCAGTTGAGAGGTCGTGTGGGGCGTAGTAATCGAATTGCTTACGCCTATCTCATGTATTGTCCTGACAAAGTGTTAACGGAAGTCTCTGAGAAGCGATTGGATGCTATTAAGGGCTTTACAGAGCTGGGATCAGGTTTCAAAATTGCCATGCGTGATTTATCAATTCGTGGTGCAGGGAACATTCTTGGTGCTTCTCAAAGTGGTTTCATCGACTCAGTCGGTTTTGAAATGTACTCGCAACTCTTGGAAGAGGCTATCAATAAACGTCAAGGTAAAACTCAAGTTCGACGTAAAGGAAATGCAGAGTTCAATCTTCAGATTGATGCTTACCTCCCTTCTGACTATATTTCTGACGAGCGTCAAAAAATTGAAATTTATAAGCGTATTCGAGAAATTGAGAATCAGAAAGACTATCAAGACCTTCAAGATGAGCTTATTGATCGCTTTGGAGAATATCCAGACCAAGTCGCCTATCTCATTGAGATTGGTTTGGTTAAGGCATATCTAGATGCTGCCTTTGCAGAATTAGTTGATCGCAAGAATGATAGTCTTATTGTTCGTTTCGAAAAAGCCTCTCTCAAATTCTTCTTGACTCAAGACTATTTCGAAGCCATATCTAAAACGCATTTAAAAGCAAAAATCAGTGATAACCAGAGGAAAGTAGAGATTACTTTTGATGTTCGTAACAAGAAAGACTATGAAATTCTTGAAGAATTAAAGATTTTTGGTCAGACATTTATGGAAATTAAAAAACGTAAAGAAAAAAAAGAAACTTAAGGAAAGTTTAAGTAAGTCTCTATATACTATAAAACATCCTAAAACTTTTCTTTTTCATAAATCTCCTGAGAGGGTCGACTAGTGTCGATCCTCTTATTTTTGTATTTGAAAAGGCTTTAGTCACCCATTTTCTCAAAAAAATGCTATCATAGAAGAGATATCCTAACGAAAAGGAAACAGTAACATTGAGATTAGACAAATATTTAAAAGTATCACGAATTATCAAACGCCGTCCAGTTGCTAAAGAAGTAGCTGATAAAGGACGTATAAAAGTAAATGGAGTACTTGCTAAGTCATCTACAGATTTGAAAAATGGTGACCAAGTGGAAGTTCGTTTTGGAAATAAACTTTTAACTGTCCGTGTTTTAGAAATGAAAGACAGTACTAAAAAAGAAGATGCGGCAAAAATGTACGAGATTATAAGTGAAACAAGGATTGAAGCAGATGAGCAAGAAGCCTAATATTGTACAGCTTACGAACGATTACATTGATAATGCCAATCAAGAGCAACGATTAGAGCGTGCCGAACACGAACAAAGGAATCGCTTTATGGGGTGGATTCTCTTTGTGGTTGTTTTACTCTTTATCTTGCCAACCTATAATCTGGTTGAGACCTATATGAACATCAAACAGCAAGAGAAGGAAGTCTTGTCGCTTCAGAAAGACTATGATAAATTATCAGATCAGACAAAGGAACGAAAGGATTTGGCTAAGAAACTTAAGGATGATTCTTTCGCTGAGAAATATGCGCGTGCTAAGTACTATTATTCACGTGAAGGAGAGTCAATCTATCCTGTACCAAGCTTATTACCCTAATGAAAGATTTACTAAAAACTGTAGAAACTTTTTTAACCTATTCAGAAGCCAAGTTAGAGGAACTATCAGAAAAAAATCAGCAACTTAAAACGGAATTACCGAGGAAAGAGGAGGTGAAGAAGCAAGCATGAAAAAGCTCTTAATAGCTGCAACTGTTGTTCTTGTATCTTCTAGCCCCCTGGTCCTACTTCCTATGGAGAAGGAGCTAACTCTGACCCCAAAACAGGTCCAAAAATTGACTCAAAATACTACAGCTAGTTTGACTCAATTTAAACAGATTCCTAAAAATCCAAGAACGATAACAACTATCCTAACTTATAAGAACAAGGATTTAACAGAATTTAAAACCAGTATCCAAGCGGATACCAAACTATCGATTTCTGCTATTTTTTGGAATGCTAAAGGTGAACCTGTTTTCCAACTTCAAGATGGTGATTATGTAGGCGCTAGTCAGAAATCAATTGTAGACGACAGTATCTATAATCAAAAACCCGTAGATATGACCTTCTGGACTAAAGATGGTTTAACGGTATACAAAGAACCTTACGTTTTAGGAACTGAAAAAGCTGATTCCAAACTTGCTAGTTTTAAACCTATTAAGGTTAGTCAAGCAGCTCAGACGCACGCTGGGACCTACTATTTTGTAGACGGAGAGGGTTGGATTAACGCTTCTGATTTGTCAACGACTGACAATCGCATCGAGGCTGTTCAAAAAGTCCTTAATGAGAAGTATAACAATCAGGAGCGCATCTCAGTTTATGTAAAACAGCTTGATACGGACCGAGTAGCTGCTATCAATGACGAAAAAAGTATGTATGCAGCTAGCACAGCCAAGCTTGGAGTACTCTATTATGCACAGGAACGTCTGTATCAAAAGAAATTATCATTATCAGATGAGTATCAATATACCTCTGCTGTAAATGGTTTTCCAGGTGCCTATTATCCAGATGGTTCTGGAAAGATTAGTAAGATGCCTGATGATAAGAATTATAGCTTGGAAAATCTATTAAAGGCTGTAGCCCAAAACTCAGATAATGTAGCGACAAATATATTAGGTTATTATGTAACTAATCAGTATGACAAAGCCTTCCAAAAATCAGTAGATAAAGCCGCAGCGACTTCGTGGAATATGGATAAAAAGGAGTTGACTGCTAGAGCCGCAGGTACTTTGATGGAGACTGTTTATAGACAAAATGGAGATATTATTACTTATCTTTCAAGTACGGACTATGATGGCGAACGTATTTCCAAAAACATTGATGTTCCTGTCGCTCATAAAATAGGGGATGCCTACGACTTTAAACACGATGTTGCTATTGTTTATGCAGATTCTCCCTTTATTCTATCGATTTTTACGGATAAAGAGGGCTATGACAAGATTACCTCAATTGCAGACGAAGTTTATGGAATTTTAAAATAATGACACAAAAATTGTTGCAAATGATGCAAGCCAAGGGTTATTTTAACCAGTACAAGAAAATTTTAGTAGCAGTATCAGGTGGAGCAGACTCTATGAGTTTGCTGCACTTTTTGTATAACCATCAAAAAGATTTGGATATTCAGTTGGGAATTGCTCACATTAATCATAAACAACGGCAAGAGTCGGAGCATGAAGAAGCATATTTACGTCATTGGGCAGAGGAACACAAGGTCCCTTTTCACTATAGTGCCTTCTCAGGAAAGTTTTCAGAAAATTCCGCCCGTACCTTTCGCTATGAGTTTTTTAAGCGAGTCATGAAAGATTATGATTACTCTGCTCTTGTAACAGCGCATCATGCAGATGATCAGGCAGAGACGATTTTTATGAGACTGTTAAGAGGAAGTCGTTTAAGACACCTGACAGGAATATCAGCTATCAGACCATTTGGCACTGGTCAGATTATTCGTCCCTTTTTGCATCTTACGAAAGATCAGCTACCCGTAACTTTCCATTTTGAAGATAGGAGTAATACGTCACTAGCTTATCTTCGGAATCGCATCAGACTGGCCTATCTTCCTACCTTATCTCAGGAAAATCCTAAATTTAAAGGACACCTTTGTCTTTTAGCCGAGGAGATTGGTCTTATGAGGCAAGCTTTAGGGGAGTTAACAAAGGATATTACTATCACTGATTTATCTGTTTTTCAGCAACAGTCATATCCTGTCCAGTTCTTTCTTCTTCAGAATTATTTAGACTCCTTTCCTGATTTACAGCTTTCTAAAGGCCAATTTAATCAATTGATAAGTTATCTAAGGAAAAATGGTTCTGGAAAGATTCCCCTAAAAAATGGTTACGAACTAGTAAAAACACAGACTTCTTTCCTTATAAGGAAAGAAGAGTCTATCTCTTTATCCCCTTCTTGTCTCTTAGAATTTGGAAAATCTGTTGAGTTTGAGGATTATACCTTGACTTTTTCAAAATTCAATGCCGTTTCTAACTCAGATACTATTAGTATTTGGTCAGATTCCCCAATACTGATTCGTCATAGAAAAGAAGGCGATAAGATTGACCTTGGTAGTCACCATAAAAAATTAAGACGATTTTTTATAGACAATAAGATTTTAGAGAAGGATCGTCAAAAAGCCATTATAGGAGAACAAGATGATCAGATTATTTTTCTTTATGTTGCTGGGCGTCTCTATTTGAAAAAAAGACCTGAAAATGCTATACTTTATGGCAGTGTAGTCATTTATAAGAATTTCTAATCAAATACCATATTCAATTAACGATGATTGAAGTAAAAGTGGTATAATAACAGAATATTGACTTCGAGAAAGGGAACCCAAATGTTAGAAAAAGACATTAAAAAAGTCCTCTTTTCCCAAGAGGATATCGTAGCTAAAACTAAAGAACTAGGACAACAATTGACAGAGGATTATGCGGGGAAAAATCCTCTACTAGTCTGTGTTTTGAAAGGTTCTGTTCCATTTATCGCAGAACTTATCAAACATATCGACACCCATATTGAGATGGACTTTATGGTCGTTTCAAGTTATGGTGGTGGAACTGTCAGCAGTGGTGAAGTAAAGATTCTTAAAGATGTTGACACTAATGTTGAAGGACGAGACATCATCTTTATTGAAGATATCATTGATACAGGTCGTACGCTCCTTTATCTTCGAGATATGTTCAAGTACCGTAAAGCCAATTCAGTCAAAATCGCAACTCTTTTTGATAAACCAGAAGGTCGTGTTGTTGATATTGAGGCAGATTACGTATGTTACGATGTTCCTAATGAATTTATAGTTGGTTTCGGACTAGACTATGATGAAAGATACCGTAACCTCCCTTATGTCGGTGTCCTAAAAGAAGAAATTTATACAAAATAAGTAAAGGTCTAATTAATTTATGAATGATAAAAATAATAATGGCTTCTTACGGAACGCTTTTCTCTACATCATAGTTATTATTGCGGTTGTAACCGGAGTACAATACTTTGCAGGAGGAAGCCAAAGTCCAAGTCAACAATTGTCTTACACACAGTTGGTTAAGAAAATTGAAGATGGTAAGGTAAAATCTATCACTTATCAGCCAGACGGTAGTATCATTGAAGTTAAAGGTAGCTACAAAAAGGCTGAAAAGGTTGATACTGACCTTAGTCTACCATTTTTAGGTAGTGCATCATCAGAGACACGTAGCTTTACATCGACTGTGCTGCAGAATGAAACAACCATGCAGAAATTGCAATCAGCGTCAGAAGTAGCTGATGTTAATGTTAAAATGATACGTGAAAGTTCAAGTGGTGCTTGGATTTCATATCTTTTTAGTTACCTACCTTTGATTGGGATTGCTGTTTTCTTCCTTTTTATGATGAATCAAGGCGGTAACCGCGGTGCAATGAGTTTTGGCCGCAACCGTGCTAAGACTCAATCAAAAGAGAATATTAAAGTTCGTTTCACAGATGTGGCTGGTGCGGAAGAAGAAAAAGAAGAACTTGTAGAAGTCGTAGATTTCCTCAAAAATCCACGTAAATATAAAGCACTTGGTGCACGTATCCCTAAGGGTGTTCTCCTTGAAGGCCCTCCAGGGACAGGTAAAACTCTGCTTGCTAAAGCTGTTGCTGGTGAAGCAGATGTTCCTTTCTTTAGTATCTCAGGTTCTGATTTCGTAGAGATGTTTGTCGGTGTCGGAGCAAGTCGTGTTCGTAGTCTTTTTGAAGACGCTAAAAAGACCGAACGTGCTATTATCTTTATTGATGAAATCGATGCGGTTGGCCGTCGTCGTGGTACTGGAATGGGCGGCGGTAACGACGAACGTGAACAAACCCTTAACCAACTGTTGATAGAAATGGATGGTTTTGATGGAAATGAGAATATCATTGTCATTGCTGCAACCAACCGTAGTGATGTTCTTGATCCAGCCCTCCTACGTCCAGGACGTTTTGACCGTAAAGTTCTTGTTGGTCGCCCAGATGTAAAAGGCCGAGAGGCTATCTTGAAAGTCCATGCCAAGAATAAACCATTGGCTGAAGATGTTGACCTTAAAGTTGTTGCTCAACAAACTCCAGGTTTTGTTGGAGCTGATTTAGAGAATGTCTTGAATGAAGCAGCTCTAGTTGCTGCACGACGTAGTAAGACTAGAATTGATGCTAGTGATATCGACGAAGCAGAGGATCGTGTTATTGCTGGACCATCTAAGAAAGACCGCCAAGTTTCAGAACACGAACGTAAAGTTGTGGCTTACCATGAAGCAGGTCATACAATTGTTGGCTTAACACTTTCTAGCGCTCGTGATGTTCACAAGGTTACTATTGTTCCACGAGGTCGCGCAGGTGGTTATATGATTTCTCTACCAAAAGAGGATCAGATGTTGTCATCTAAAGATGAGCTAAAAGAACAATTGGCGGGTCTTATGGGTGGACGTGTTGCAGAAGAAATTATTTTCAACGTTCAAACATCAGGTGCTTCGAATGACTTTGAGCAAGCAACACAGTTAGCACGTGCAATGGTTACTGAATATGGTATGAGCGAAAAACTTGGACCAGTCCAATATGAGGGTAATCATGCGATGAATCCAGGACAATTTACTACAGATAAGTCTTACTCAGCTCATACAGCTCAACTTATTGACGAAGAAATTCGATCACTTTTAGTTGAGGCACACGACAAAGCAGCTGAAATTATCAATGCAAACCGAGAAACACATGCTCTCATTGCAGAAGCTTTACTTAAGTATGAAACACTCGATGCTGCACAAATCAAGTCAATTTATGAGACTGGTAAGATGCCGGAGGGTTCTCTTGGAGACTCAGAAGAAGATAATCATGCCCTATCTTACGACGAAGTTAAAGAAAGAATTGAAAATAAAAATAAAGATGAAGAAGAGTAAGGAGTTTTACTCTTCTTTTTTCGGGCTCTATAATTTCTGTAGTGG
>DOTL01000088.1 GCA_003521145.1 Streptococcus sp.
ATAGGAATAAATCTCTTTCTAGTAATGTTTTGCAACTCTACTATAACGGATTTATTCCTTTTTGTGTTTACACAACTTATTTTACACTACCTTTTACAGAGTTTTCACTTAATACTTTCTTATAATTGTTCATTTGTTTCTCATAATAAACTGTTTCAACGATAGAATAGGCTTTCTATTAGAAGCAAGTCATCAATAACTGGCCTCTTCATAACTAAAAACACATAAAAACACCTTCAAGACCTTGACTTTAAGCGTTTTTCGTCGTATGCTTGAAAAAAATGTTAAGAAAGTTGGGGGACTTTTCAATGACAAAAAAAGAAATAAGATTGCTGATCCTTCTGGGGATTAGTATTATTTTAGCGAACCTTGTACTTCGTTTGATTCTTAGGCCTCTGCCTGAGAATATAGCTTATCTCATTAAAACACTTGGCCTTATGTGTGTATACTATTTCATCGTACAGAGGCGTTTCGGATTAAAGATTAAATCGACAAAAAAAATAAGTTTGTCTGAGACCTTAGGTGTCTGTTGGTTGATACTTTTGGCAGATTTCTTCTATCTTTCTGCGGTTGCTTTGGGTATCAGTAAAGCACCTCACATGATAGGAACTGCCTTGATTATTGCCTTAGGAGCCAGTTTTTTTGAGGAATATTTTTTTCGTGGACTTTTCCTTAAACTCGCCTTTCAAGATGGTATTAGATCTTCAAAACAGATTCTAGGAGTCGTTTTCTTGTCTGCCATATTTTTTGGACTGGCCCATCTTGGAAATCTCACTCACCAGCCCTTGAACGCTACCCTGTTCCAAGTTTATTATGCGACAGCTATGGGTGTATTCTTTGCTGCTATTTACCTACGTACTGGTATACTTTGGTGGACTATTGTTCTGCACTTTTTGATTGATTTTGCCAGTGTCCTTATCTCGCAATCAACACAG
Organism: Streptococcus sp.; assembly: GCA_003521145.1. Lineage (GTDB taxonomy): Bacteria > Bacillota > Bacilli > Lactobacillales > Streptococcaceae > Streptococcus. The sequence goes on from DOTL01000088.1 coordinate 936, forward strand.
GCTGCACCAGCTACAAGTATTTGGAATTTCATTTTCTGGCTACCTTTAATTGCCCTAGGACTCTTCCTCATTCGTCCTAAAAAATTGAAAGCTATTAGATATCTTAATGACTAATATTTCAACCTGCATCCCACAAGTTAGATTTTTGGTGTCTAACCTGTGGATGCAGTTTTTCATTTATCAGAACTGCTTTCTTATGACTTATCTCAATTTCCATAATTACTCCTAAAACGATTTAATCATAGAAATTTCATATCAGGTCTTCATCTATTCCTATCAGAATTTTGCTGATTTTAGACTTCTCATTTTGTTATAATATGACCTACAATCATATTTTTAAAGGGGATGCTTATGAATTTTCAACAATGTCGCTATGTTCAGACTATCGCTAAAACAGGGTCTTTTAGTAAGGCTGCTAAAAAACTCTTTTTGACTCAGCCTAATCTCTCAGCATCCATCCGTGTTTTAGAGGAAGAACTTGGCGTCCAACTCTTTGAGCGCTCCAATACAGGAGCCAAACTGACTGATGATGGCCATGATTTTCTCAAATACGCTAAACGTATCCTTGGAGAGCTAGATCTACTAGAAGGACGCTATCGCAAGTCCTTCAAGAAATCGTTCACTATTGCCAGTCACCACTATGATTTTTTGTCACTTCCCATGGCTCATATTGCCAAACGTTTTCGTAGTGATTATCAAGAATTTCAACTGATTGAAACAACGACCAGGAAGATTCTCAAAAGCGTTGAAAGCTTCGAAAGTGACCTGGGGATTATTTATCTAGATGAAGACAACGATCATATCCTAGAACGCAGCTTCCAACATATGGATCTGACTTTCACCCCACTTGGAGAGTTTGAAACTAAGATTTTCTTAGGTCGCCAACATCCCCTAGCTCACAAAAAATCTCTCAACCTCAAAGATTTAGAGGGATACCCACAAGTCCGCTTTCGTCAAGAAAGATCTGGAATCCATTTTGGCGAAGATCTTCTCGAGGTTCTGCCTGACCAACAAGTGATTTACAGTAATGACCGAGGCAGTGTCATGAATTTGCTCTGTGCCTCAGATAGTTACGCTTCTGGCCTCGGTATTGTTAATAGTTTCATTAAGGACCAAATTGTTTTACTTCCACTGAAGAACAGTCCAAAGCACACCTTGGGGTTTGTGACAAATGATAAACAGAAACAATCCGCAATTATTCAAGCATTTATCGAGGAAATTCAGGATAGCTTACTACCCCACTACTAAGGAGAAGGAAATGGAATTTTAAACACTTAACAATGGCATCAAAATACCCGTACTTGGTTTTGGCGTCTGGCAAATTTTTGATTAAAAGGAATGTCAAAAAGCCGTTGAAGATGCTCTTTCTGTAGGCTATCGATTAATTGATACTGCTAGCCTTTATCGAAATGAGGAAGCCGTGCGTGGGACGTGCTATTAAGGAATCTGGTATCCCTCGTGAGGATATTTTCTTGACTAGCAAAGCCTGGATTAGCCAGCTTGGCTACGAAGATACCAAATTAGCCCTAAAAGAAACACTTCGCAAACTAGATATTGACTATCGTGATTTATATTTGATTCATCAATCTTTTGGCGACTTACACGGTGCCTTGCGTGCTATGATTGAGCTCCAGCATGAAGGACTTATTAGAGCCATTGGTGTTTCTAACTTCTCAACAGGACGTTTGGCGGATTTTGCCTTGCTAACACCTGTTATTCCAGCAGTCAATTAAATCGAGTTGCATCCCTATAAACAACACAAACTAATCCAGAAAGCTGATAAGGAATTTGGCCCCCTAACGCAAGCCTGAGCTCCTTTTCATAGAGGAGAGGACGGTATTTTTCAGGACCCAACTCTAACTGATATCGCTGAAAAACATGGCAAGATAGTTGCTCAGGTCATCCTCAGATGGTAAAACCAACAAGGCATTTTGACCATTCCTAGGAGTACCCATATCGAACGGATGAAGGAAAACTTTAATAGCTTTGACTTTCACCTAGACCAAGCAGATCTTGATGCTATCAGTAAACTAGACCGATACCCAGACGCCTATGGACCTGATGAAAGCATCGAACGCATTAAGCATTTATTGAAATATAGTGTATAAGAAAACGAGTTCAACTGAACTCGTTTTTATCTTAAAAATGTTTTTTTAATTGCCCTTAGGTGAGCAGAAACGTCCAGTGAAATCAAAATAGGGAATGGGACAGAAGCCTAGCATTCAAAGACACTTCACCATTCCATTCCCTCTTAAGTTAATACTAAAAAACTAAATTATTTTACCCAATCACACTTCCGTTTGGAACCGATGGATCCACTGTCAAGACTGTGAGTTTGCCATCATGTTCTGCGGAAAGAATCATACCTTGGCTGACATATTTTTTCATCATCTTACGTGGTTTGAGATTAACCACAACTTGAAGTTTCTTGCCGACCAATTCTTGTTCGTTTGGATAGAATTTAGAGATACCTGAGAGGATTTGACGATCTTCACCGTCGCCAGCGTCAAGACGGAAGCGAAGCAATTTGTCTGAACCTTCGACTTTTTCTACTTCTTTAACTTCAGCGACACGGATTTCAACCTTGTCAAAGTCGTCAAATTTGATTTGGTCTTTTTCAGACTTAAGTTTGACCTCTTCTGGGTTCCATTCTTTCTCTTGAGGTTTGCCTGCGTTCATTTGAGATTGGATGTAGGCAATCTCTTCATCCATGTCCAGACGTGGGAAGATTGGAGTTCCTTTTGAAACGACTGTCATATTCTCTGGGAAGCCTGAAAGTTCAAGATTTTCAAGGTCAAATGTTACTGGCAAACCAAGTTGTTCCATAATAGCATTTGAAGTCGTCATCATGAATGGTTGGATAAGGTGGGCTACCACACGAAGACTAGCTGCCAAGTGAGCCATAACTGCTGCCAATTGTTCCTTGTCACCATTTTCTTTGGCGAGAACCCATGGAGCTGTTTCATCAATATACTTATTAGTACGTGAAATGATGTTCCAAACGGCGTCCAAGGCACGTGGGAAATCTACAGCCTTCATTTTTTTGTGGAACTCTTCGATATTTTCAGCCACAACCTTAGCCAAATCAGCATCAAAGTCTGTAACGTTCTCAACATAGGCAGGTACTTGACCACCGAAATACTTGTTAATCATGGCAACTGTACGGTTGAGGAGGTTCCCAAGGTCATTAGCCAACTCGTAGTTGATACGAGCCACATAGTCTTCTGGTGTGAAGGTACCATCTGAACCGACAGGAAGACTACGCATGAGGTAGTAACGAAGTGGATCAAGACCAAAACGCTCTACCAACATTTCTGGATAGATCACGTTTCCTTTAGACTTAGACATCTTACCGTCTTTCATGACGAACCAACCGTGGGCAACAAGACGTGTAGGCAATGGCAAATCAAGAGCCATAAGGATGATTGGCCAGTAGATTGAGTGGAAACGAAGAATATCCTTACCAATCATGTGGATAATTTCGTGGTTTTCATCATTTTGCCAGAACAAATCAAAGTTACCATGCTCATCCTGACCATAACCAAGAGCAGTGATATAGTTGATAACAGCATCAAACCACACATATACCACGTGTTTTGGATCTGATGGTACTTTTACTCCCCAAGTGAAGGTAGTACGTGATACGGCCAAGTCTTCCAAGCCTGGCTCGATGAAGTTTTTAAGCATTTCATTCATACGACCATCAGGTTGGATAAATTCTGGATGTTCTTTAAAGAAGGCAGTCAAACGGTCTGCGTAGTTGCTGAGTTTAAAGAAATATGATTCTTCAGAAACAAGCTCTACTTCATGTCCTGATGGAGCTACCCCACCAATGACATTACCTTGCTCATCACGGTAAACTTCTGCCAACTGACTTTCAGTGAAGAATTCTTCGTCTGAAACTGAGTACCAACCTGAGTATTCACCAAGATAGATATCTCCTTGTTCCAAGAGACGCTCGAAAACTTGAGCAACAACTTTTTCATGGTAATCATCAGTCGTACGGATGAATTTATCGTATGAGATATCCAAAAGTTGCCAGAGGTCCTTAACACCAACAGCCATACCATCCACATACTCTTGTGGTGTGATGCCTGCTTCTTCAGCTTTTTGTTGAATCTTTTGGCCGTGTTCATCAAGCCCAGTGAGATAGAAGACATCGTAGTTCATCATACGTTTGTAACGTGCCAAGACGTCACAAGCAATGGTTGTATAGGCAGAACCAATATGCAATTTACCAGATGGGTAGTAGATAGGTGTTGTGATGTAGAATGTTTTTGTCATTTTAATTTCCTTTCATGTGTTAACAAATGGGCTAACACTGATGATATAACATCTTATTATAGCACGTTTTGAACACTAAAAAAACCAGACTAGCTGGTTTTAAACATTACTAGTTTTGGAAACGCTTTTTATCAGCTCTAACATCACGTTCATAGTCATAGTCTAATTTCTTCACGTCATCCTCTGATAGGCGTTTGAAACTTCTTTCTTCAATAAGTTTGCCTTTCTTATTATAAGTAGTGACAATTAATTTATCACTCTTAACCTTATATCGAACGGTTTCTTCAAGAGACTCTTTGTAGGATTTAACGTAAATCTTTTTACTTTCATCGTTATCAGCCTTAGTTCGATAGTCACTTATTTTGTATTAATTATCTACTGCTTGGTCAATGACTTTGATATATTCAGATAGTGACATGGTTAGTTTAAGCGTTCCAGACCAAGCATCTGGACGGGCATGCTGCGTCAGTATCATAGTCTGTAAAGTCAACCAGATTGTTCCCGCCAGTTGAGGTATAAAAATAAAATTTAACATTGTTCCCTTTGACTTTAACAAAATCATGAGCCCCTAGACCACTTTTCTTGAAAGATTCCATACCATCCACCATTTTCTTCTTATCTTTATGGTGAAAGCGATAAGTTTCAAGTAGATAGGTTCCTTCAGGTATTTTACCACCTTGCAAGTGCATAAACGCATAACCACCAAATGAAAGTGCCACTAGGACAATCGCCCCCACTACAGAAGCAATAATAATTTTAGCTTCCTTAGACAAGCCTGTCTTAGCAGGAGCAACTTGTGAAACGGATTGTGTCACTTGGTCACTCAACTGAGTTTGCTGTAGATTAACAATCTCGTCCTTAGACTCTTGAGAAATGAATTCCCCATTAGCTTTTGATTGTTGGATTTCTTCCTCAGTCATCGCTGTAACCATAACCGTAGTCACCTCCATAACCATAATTAAAGTAATCCTTATACTCGTCTTACTGATCACTATAAGTCTTCAATTCTTTCTTATAATCTTTAATTGCATCCTTATAATCATCCCAACGCTCTTCAGCATCCCCCTTACTCATACGCTTATAAGTAACACGGGATTGAAGCTCTCCATCCTTGTCATAAGTAGATAGCGTATACTCGTTACCTTTTTTGACGTAAGTTCGTTTTTCTTTGAGAGATTTCTTGTAAGATTTTACAGATTCTTTAACGGCTTCTTTTGTAGCGTCTTTAGTATAAAAAGAATAATCCTTAGACATATCTTTCATGAAGTCTTAGACTGTAGATTCAAGCACTTCAACTGTTAAAACTTCTGTCTGAGTTTTATTCCATGGATCGAACTGCTGAGGGATTTCATGTTCATACTCTAACAAGCTAACATAATGTGATTTATTGTCCTCGAGATAATAATAGTATCTAGATCTATTATTTTTTACTTCTACAAAGGAGTAGACATCATCAAATTCACCGAAAGCATTTACCATCTTATCTTTATCTTCATCATGATAAGAATAGGCCACTACCTCATATGTTCCATCCGCAATCTTACCTGATTGGTAGCGCCATAGTGAGTAGCCTCCAACGATAAGTAAAATCGCTGCCAAGGAACCTAAGACTGATGCCAAAATAATCTTAGGTTTCTTAGACATACTTTTTAGGGGGTACTACTTGTTGGAGGGCTGCTATTGTTTGGGCAAACTGAGGCTGTTGCGTCATAGCAATTACAGGTTCAGCTGGTTTAATCGGTCTTTGCTCCGTCACTTATCCATTTGAGCTAAAAATATTAGGTCATTTAAGGATAAACTCGCCTGCTGCTTGAGTTTGAGATAACTCTGCGGGAGTTAGTTTACGACCGTTGACTAATTCAAAGTACTCAATCCACTCTTGCTGGTTCATAATAATCTCCTTTTTTATTGGTCTACTGTTCTATTGTACCAAAATAAATGGTGAAATAGTATTTGACAATTATCATAAAGACTGTAGGGCTTTTTAATAAAACATTTGGCTATGATTCTCGATAGTAAAGAGGTACTTGGTCGGTTTAAGTATCAGCGCCAGATGAGAAAATCACTTTCTGTTTGCCAATCAAATCTACTCTCTTTTACAAATTTATATGCACCTTCGTAATCTAAATGAAGGTCCTCTGCCTCACTCGAACTCAAACGCTCAAAAATTCTTCGAGAAGAAATATTTCCGTTCGTATCATAAATATTTATTGCGAAGCCTTTAGGTCTTTTCTCGTAAGTACGTTCTCGTTTCAACATTTTTTATAATCTTCAACACACTCACTAGTAGAAATCTCTCGCCATTTTCTAAATTGACCACCATCTTTATTGAACTTTTGAAGATTAGAATGAACCTTATTCCCATATTCTGAGGGTGTTAAATCCTGTTTCAAAGTCCCTGTGCGTGGATCAAAAGTCTGTGGTAGCTTTTCATCGTGTTCTAATAAATCAACATCAAGCTCTCCATCACCAACAGAATAAGAATAATATTGAACTTTCATGTCTTTCACATCAATAAAGTCTTTTAAAAAATCGTCTCCATTCTCATATTCGGGCATATTATCGATTAATTCCTTATGTTTTCCCCAAGGCGTCTCATATTTTACCATCTGATAGGAACCATCTGGAATATAGTTCTGTTGATACTTCCAAAATCTTCCCTCTCCTATGGCAATCAAAACTGTTGCAACAAGTCCTAGAAAAACAATAATCCCAGTCTTCCATTTTTTTGCCTTAGTCATACCTCTCCCCTTCATATTAGCCTACTCTTTAATACTATTTCACCAAAAATAGAGAGGAAATCTGTGACTTGACTACCAAAGAAAAAGAGGTTAAGAACTCATACTCTCAAACCTCTTTTCATCTATTTACTTTTTAACATCCTCAGCACCAATGACTGGGTATTCAGTTAATCCTGATACTACTTCTTTAGCCTGGTCTAATTCTTCTGATTTTTTCTCAAGATCAAACTTAGGTGCATCTTTTTCATAAGCATTAATGATATCAGCTACAACTGGGTGACGTACGACATCGCTAGCAGAAAAGTGAACAAAATCAATAGCCTTGATTACCTTCAATTTCTCCATGGCATCGACAAGACCAGATTTAACACGACGTGGAAGGTCAATCTGACTCATATCCCCATTGACAATCATCTTAGAATTAAAACCAAGACGGGTCAAGAACATCTTCATCTGCATGATGGTTGTATTTTGCGCTTCATCAAGGATTACAAAGGCATCTTCGAGGGTACGACCACGCATATAAGCAAGAGGGGCAATCTCAATAATTTCACGTTCCATGAGGCGAGTCGTCTGCTCTTTGCCAAGAATTTGATAAAGGGCATCATAGACGGGACGAAGGTAAGGATCTACCTTTTCCTTGAGATCGCCAGGCAAAAAGCCAAGACTTTCACCTGCCTCAACCGCCGGACGTGTTAAAACAATACGTTTAACCTGACCACGTTTAAGAGCTGTGACTGCAAGAGTGACCGCTAAAAAGGTTTTACCTGTACCAGCTGGACCAATTCCAAAGACCACATCATGATTTTTAATACTATCAACATAGACCTTTTGCCCCAAGGTCTTCACTCGGATTGGTTTGCCACTATTGTCCTTAATTATTTCTTCTTCGTAAAGGGCAACAAATTTGTCAATCGAACCATCTTGAGCCATGGTTAAGGCTGCAACAACATCTGAGGTGTTGACTAGCATCCCACGCTCCACTAAAACAAGGAGAGCTTGAATGGTCAAACGGGCCAATTCGACACTTTCTTCGTCATCTCCAAGGATCTGCACACGCTCTGTTCGGGCATGGATGATAACTTTTAGGTTCTCTTCAATGAGTTTTAAATGACGTTCATTAGTCCCAAAAAGTGACAAGACATCATCTGGGTGATTTAGGGTTATTTCAACAGAATACTCTTGCAAATAGAGTTCCTCTTTCTTTCGTCTTTCTCTCCATTATATCAAAAAAATCACGCCAGGCGTGACTTTTTATTATTCTGACTTATTTATTAAATGACACGTGAACGTGGTCATAGTGGTTTTCAGTAACGCTACCACGGTCTGGCATTTGGTTCCATGTGTTAGCTGGTCCGTAGATATTATCTACTGGTGCGTAGAATTTTTGTCTGTGGATGACATATGAGATACCTGCATTTGAGATATTGTCTACAGCATATTGAGCTACTTGATTACCAACTTCTGAACCAACTGGTACCATAACGTCAACAGCAAGTCCTTTACCATGGTCTTGTGGGTCACCTTCACGGTAACCACCGATGTCAGTAAGACCGAATTGCGCTGCTACATCTTGACGGAAAGCTTCAGCTTGTGGTTGAAGGTGTGGATCCGTTGGAAGTGTATTCGTTGATGCAGGTTGTGCTGCTGGTGCCTCTAAAGTTACTGGTGCTTCTGAAGCAGCCGGTGCCTCTGAAGCAGCCGGTGCCTCTGAAGCAGCTTCTGATGTTGCTACTGGTTGCTCTGCTGGTGCTTCAGAAGTCGCTGGTGCTTCTGAAGACACTTCTGATGTTGCTGCTGGTTGCTCTGCTGGTGCTTCAGAAGTCACTGGTGCTTCTGAAGACGCTTCTGATGTTGCTGCTGGTTCTGCCGCTGGAGCTTCTTCTTTTACTTCAGGCTGTGCTGGTGTTTCAGCAGCTGGAGTAGTTTCTGCTTCAGGTGTAGCTTCTGCTGACGCAGTTACATGATCAATAGCATCAGCAACTGGTTGTTCAGTTTCTGCATATGCTGGTGCTTCTGATGCTGATACGATAGCTTCTATTACTTCTGAAACAGCTTGAGTTGATTCTTCTGTAGCAGGTGCTTGAGTAGCTATTGTGCTTACTGTTTCAACTGGAGCTGTCAAGTCCGTTGCAACTACAGATTGACCATTGACAGTCACTTCGTTAGTTGTCAAAATAGCTTCTGCAACTACAGGTGTAGTTGATGTTTCTGAAGCTGGTGTTTCAACTTTAACAGAGACAGTTTGATTATCAGCATTGTAAGTTGCTGTCATGACTGTTCCAGGGTAAATCAAATCAATGTTTGAGATTTGATTGATATTAGCCAAAACGTTCACATCGATCTCCATTGCTTCAGCGATACTTCCCAAAGTATCACCGTATTGAACTGTATAAGTTTGTTGGTTATCACTTATAGCGATATCTGCTTTGATTTGATCTACTGAACGTGCTGCCCAGTTTGAAGTTTCATCGGCATGTACGTGACTTGCAGCAAAAAGTGAAAGTGCTGCGGTCGAGTAAAGAAGAGCCTTTGTTGTTTTAGATTTTGATAACATGTATAATTCATTCCTTTTTTAACAATTTTAACATCTACAATAATACCACACTTTTTGTCAAAAGAGGGGTTGATTTACTGCACTTTAAAGCAATTACTAACTAGTTGTAACAAGCCTAATTTTTTGAAAAAAAGCTGATATATTTGTAAAAAATTGTAATAATTCATCCCATTTCAAATGGTAATTGCTTTTTAAAGAAAATGCTAAAAGTTATTATGCTTATCGTAAACTTAGTCACTATTAATGGGCTAGATAATCTTCCCAAATCTGATCAAATTGCCCTAGATTAAAGGAAAAGCTAGCTTGTTCTTCCAAGTAACGACTGACTTCCTCAAAGTCATCGGTATGCTTCGGGAAGGTTGAATCTTCAAAAGCCAGATCAGCCAAGATTGCTACTGGTTCCATGGATTTGGGATTACGCTGGGCCATCAGCCAAGTATAAAAGGATTTTCTCATGCCTTCTCCTAACCGATTAATTCTGTTCCAAACTGATCTTGTTTGATTTTTTTGGCCTTCATCAGACCACCTAGAGCCTTCTTAAATTGACCCTTAGAAATACCGAAGGTTGCCTTGATATCTGCTGGTGATGACTTGTCATTAAGTGTCATAAAGCCACCATTGCTCTCTAAATAGGTCAAAATCATCTGAGCATCATTTTCGAGCATTTCAAAAGAACGTGGTTTAAGAGAAAGATTGAGGGTCCGGTCAACGTCTCTGAACCCAATCACACGCGCTTCAAGGACCTGACCTAAACGTGGCTCCGCATAACGTTCTGATGGATGGATAAAACCAAGCATGTTATTCTCTGGCAAATAAACAAAAGTTCCTGACAATTTGAGACGGTAGGCAATAGCTGGCCATTTTTGGTTTTGCATATTATCGTAAGCAGGTCCAGCCATACGTTGAAAGACCTCAGGCTCAGCAGGAAGCCCCCAAATACGATCTTTTTTATCCACATCTAGTTTAATGTAGAGTTTATCCCCCTTCTTAGGCCAAAGCTCTTTGAGTTCTGGCAAAACATCGAGAGAGATAACAATCTCCTTATCTGGAATTCCTACGTCTACAAAGACACCCAAATCCTTACGAACTTCAGTGACCTCTCCCCAACCATAAGAATCGCGAGTTGCCTTGATTTCCTTTTGAGTCAGACGTGATTTTTGCTTGCTATCTGTATAGGCGAAGCCTGTCACCATGTCACCAATGGCGTATTTCCCTTCTTCTTTAGACAAGGCAAAAGTAACACCGTCCTTTTGTACAAAGTAAAATTTATCATTTTCATCAGTTACTAGGGCAGTAATGATCGTTCCGAGTAATGTGTTCATCTTTTTCCTCTGAAAAGAGAGTCGGACAAGGAAGCTTACATAGTCCATGCTCTTTTGCTTCCGTCCCACTCTCCTTATTTTTCTATTGATTAAACAGTAAGGAGTTCTTTTTCCTTTTCTGCTGTCATGCTGTCAATCTTCTTAACAGCGTCATCAGTTGCTTTTTGGATATCTTTTTCCAAAGCTTTCAATTGATCTTCTGTGATTTCTTTGTCTTTTTCTTGCTTTTTAGCTTCATCCATAGCATCACGACGGATGTTACGGATAGCGATTTTAGCATTTTCGCCGACTTTTTTCACTTCTTTAGCCAACTCTTTACGTGTTTCTTCTGTAAGTGCTGGGATAACCAAGCGCACAACAGAACCATCATTAGTTGGGTTGATTCCAAGGTCAGATTCATTGATAGCACGTTCGATATCAGCAATTGAACCTTTATCAAATGGTGAAATCAAAAGGACACGTGCTTCAGGAACGGTAATTGAAGCCAATTGGTTAAGTGGTGTTGGAGCACCATAGTATTCTACGGTGATGCGGTCAAGAAGTGAGGCATTGGCACGACCTGCACGGATAGAGCCAAATTCACGGGCCAATGATTCGTGTGAGTGGGCGAAACGTTCTTTTGCTTTTTCAATAATTGCGTTTGTCATAAATTCTCTCTTTCTTACTTGTGTGATTCTGCTTTGTTAGATACAGTTGTCCCAATTTGCTCACCAAAGATAACACGTTTGATGTTTCCTGGTTCGTTCATGTTGAAGACAACAAGGTCAATGTCATTATCCATTGAAAGGGTAGAAGCTGTGGCATCCATAATTTTCAAACCACGTTTGATAACTTCCACGTGTGTCAATTCATCAAATTTGACAGCATCAGCGTTTTTACGAGGGTCGTCATTGTAGACACCATCAACGCCGTTTTTAGCCATAAGAATAGCATCAGCTTCAATTTCAGCTGCACGAAGAGCCGCTGTTGTATCTGTTGAGAAGTATGGCGAACCAATACCTGCTGCAAAGATAACAATACGACCTTTTTCAAGGTGACGAAGGGCACGACCACGAATGTAAGGCTCTGCCACAGATTTCATATCAATCGCTGTCTGAACACGTGTATCAACACCGAGTTGTTTCAAACTATCTGCCATAACAAGGGCATTCATAGTTGTTCCAAGCATACCAGTATAGTCCGCTTGAACACGATCCATTCCTGCTTCAGCTGCAGGTTCCCCACGCCAAAGGTTACCACCACCGATAACTAGAGCAATTTGAATACCTGAATCCGCTACCTCAGCAATTTCTTTAGCCATAGCTTGGACAATTGGAAGATCAATCCCAATACCTCGTTCACCAGCTAGAGCTTCACCTGAAAGTTTAATGAGGACACGTTTGTATTTTGGTTCTACCATGATTTCTCCCTATTAACTATTTTGTTTTATGATTTAATTCTTAGCTGAGATTCATCTTTCCTAAGTCTAAGTCGTCAATTACCATCCCTTTAGGGTGGTTAAGGGGCTTATTCGAGCAACTCCTTTTTATGATTAGGATAGGAAAATGTTTTCTTTTTTTGCAAAGAAAACACTAAATCTTCATCCTTACTATTTTATCATAAATTAGGGTTTTCACCTAGTCAAATATTTAAAAAATATCCTTACAAGATAACTGTAAAGGTGATGGTGTCATTTTTATAAGAGGCAAAGATACGGCCCCTTAAATAATTTGACCATACTTTGAGCCATGGACAGGCCAATGCCAATGCCAAAACCTTTGTGTTCTTTGTTATTATGGGATTATTCAATACGATAAAAACGCTCAAAAAACTTGCTATAGTCAACAGCCTTACCTTCTTTATAGGTGTTTGACACTTCTAAACGAACCCGTTTTCGCGTTCTTCCAATCTGACGAAGTCTTACCGTAACTGTCCCTTCTGGATCACAATACTTGTTAGCATTATCCACAAGGAGAGCCACAAGTTCAAAGAGAGACTTCTCCTCTGCCTTTACATGAATATCCGGTGTGATGTCCATGACAAAAGGTTTACCGTCTCGAACGACAGGTCCCTTAAAGTCCTCTGCTTCATCCTCAGTAATATAGGAAAAATCGATATCTTGAAGAACAATATCCGGCTGCTCCTCCAGACGAGATAGGGCTACCAGAGAATTGATTAGAGTGGTCAAACGTGCCACCTGGTCATTCGTTGACTTGGTCCATTCGTTCTCTCCAGTCATGAGTTCCTGTTGCTCCGTATTGGCAGAAATAATGGCCAATGGTGTCTTTAATTCATGACTAGCATTGGTAATAAAACGTCGCTGCTTTTCGTAGTTTCGAATGAAGGGACGAATGACGATTCCTGATAAGGCACTGACAATGACGACAAAAAAGATAAACCCAAACATTGATAAGAGGATAGAAAGACTGAGTAAGGCTTGGGAAGAATTGTAATAAGAGGTCGTGTCCAAGAAGACCACAAGAATCTTATTTTTGCTGACTTTGCTAACCTGATAACTCAGATTGATATTTTTTCTCTAATTATTCCAAGAGTATTCGTCATACGGCTAGCTGCAAGTGCATAGCTAACAGCTTCTTCATCATCTATTAAAGAAGTATGGCTGGTATCCTGACTGACCACTTTATCACCAGATAAGGTCACACTGAAAAAACGAAAACTATCCGATGGAATTTCACGCCCTTGATTGATCTCAATTTTTTTAGTTTTTCCGAAACTACCATTATTTTCTGTAAGCGTGTTGAGAACCTTACTAATTTCCTGTTCTGTCTGAAATGACCTCACAGTATTGATGATTCCCACTGTAAAAACCAAGATAAAGAGAATAGCCAAGGAAGCAATCGTAATAAATTGAAGTCGTAAACGTCTAAACATAAACTACTCCTCTCTAATTGGCAAGAAGGCAAAAGTCACCACCCTTTTCACCGAGAATGCTGATATCAGCCTGGATAGCTTGCAATTTCTGACGCAAATAGGAAATATAGACCCAGACAATCGATTCGTCCACATCTTCCTCATCATCCCAGATGGTCTTAAAAAGATGCTCAGTCGTTAATTTCTTGGCAGGATTGAGGATGAAGTGGGCCATTAGCTTTTGGTCTCTCTGCTCGAAAGTCTAATGGCGTTGCCAGCTACTAGCTCCTGTTCGTCCTGGTCCAAACGTACAGAACCAAGTGTCAAAATTTTGGCAGTAAAGGTCTCACTAACACGACGCTCTAGCGAGCGCAAACGAGCCAAAAGTTCTTTAAGAGAAATCAGCTTGGTCAAGTAATCGTCTGCCCCAGCGTCAAGTCCTGTCACACGATCATCAACTTCAGCCATGGCAGTCAACATAATGACATGCGTCGTATTCCCAGAGGAGCGAATCTCTTTCAGGGCCTCAATGCCTATTTTAATGGACATCATGATATCCATAATCATTACTTGATAGGCATTCTGTGCGGCTAGGTCAACTGCCTCTTGGCCGTTAAAGGCCTTGATCCACCTCATAGCCTTGATGCTCAAGAGCCGCCTTGTAAACTCGAGAAAGAGCTTCCTCACCCTCAGCTAGTAGAATTTTCAAAGCCATTCTAGTCCCCTCCTTCTTGAATTAAGTTACGGATGGTCTGCATGGTCAAATCACATGAAGCTAATTCATCCGCACAACGCTTAAGCTCACGGGTAATCATTTCTGGATTCATGATATCATGCTTGTACTTCATCTGATGCTCCAAACTGGCCCACGAATCCTGAGCGATGGTCCTAAGCTGAACCTCAACAAAATAGGTTCCTTTCTCACTTACTAAGACATCTGGAAACTCGGTTTCTACTTCCAAAATGAGATGGTATGAACGATAACCATTAGGCTTAGCATTTAAAATGTAATCTTTCTCGTTATAGATAGAGACGCCAGGGATAGTCTTAATGACATCGATAGTCTTGTAAATATCATCGACAAAGCCACAAACAATTCGAAGCCCTATACTGTCACGGATTTCCTTGAGGGCAGACTGGATGGTTTCAGGTAAATTTTTTCGACGACACTTTTCACGCATAGAATCGATCTCTTTGATTCGTGAAATAAAATGTTCATAGAGTTTGAAGCCTGTTTCTTTTTTGCTAGTAATATTAGCCGCAATAATCGGGTCTGTTATTTCTTGTAAAATCTTGGGAAGATACTGTGCATATTCCCCATAAATACTTGTATTTGACATCTAAACCTCCTCTAATAGCGTTTCTTAATTATAGCATAGATAGGCTGAAAAATAAGGAATGAGCCAGCTATGAGAGTCTCTTAAAGAATAAGAAAAAATCCAGCCGAAGCCAGATTCAATTTGCTTATCTAAGTTCAATTAACACAAGGCTATGCATCAAGTGATTTAACAAAAGTCCAGTTTCCTAGTTTGTGTGTCTCATAGGTCAAGACCTTATAACCACATTGTTTGTAGCCATTTTTCTCATAGAAAGGTACATTGTAATCGCGATTGGTAATCAAGCCAAGACTGTGACCTCCTGTACTACCTACAAAAGGTTCAACCCCTTCAAGCAAGAAACGACTCCCTATTCCTTTTCTTTGATAATCTGGAGTCACCACCAACATCATCAGGTACCAGTCGTATTCTGCAGAATCTTCCAGATGTCTTTCAGACTCTTCAACAAAGTTAAAATACTTGAACAACTTAGTGATGCTTATAAAACGGAAAAGCTTGGTCGCCCCATTTTGAAGATAATTAAGCATAGAAATCGTCTGATGCTGTAAAATAGCTGCCGCAACAATGCGACCGTCCTTTTCAGCCACAAAACATGAGTCCTATTTAATCGCCAAACGCACCAATATTTCCTGCAAGGCTAAAACAAATTCCTTATACTGTTCAGGCTTCTTTAAATTACTGCCAATCATTGAAAGATAGGGGTAATCTTCAAAGGCATCTGCACATACTTGTGCAACTTCCTGGACTTCGTCTAGTCTTGCTTTGCGATATTGCATCATAATCTCCTAATCTGTCTGTTTTTTCAGTATAACACAAAACGTATGACTGACAGTCATACGTTCTATGGATTTTTGTAAAATCTTATAATTTTATAAGAAAAATTTAGGCAACTTCTTCTGTAAATTGACTATTATAAAGATCAGCATAGAAACCACCTGCTGACATGAGCTCATCATGATTGCCTTGTCCAATAATGTTACCATCTTTCATCACAAGGAAAAGGTCAGCATTTCGAATGGTTGATGAGCGGTGGGCAATGACAAAGGAAGTCCTACCTTCCATAAGCTTGTCCATGGCTTTTTGAATCAATTCTTCTGTTCGGGTGTCAACCGATGATGTCGCTTCATCCAAGATAAGAAGAGGGGCAGCCTTAAGAAGCGCACGCGCAATCGTCAAGAGCTTTTTCTGACCAACTGATAAGGTCACAGAATCATCCAAATATGTGTCATAACCCTTTGGAAGTGTGGTAATGAAGTGGTGAACACCGACAGCCTTGGCTGCAGCAATAACTTGCTCGTCAGAAATATTCTCTTGGTTGTAAATCAAATTATCACGAATAGTACCTTCAAAGGGCCAAGTGTCTTGAAGCACCATAGAGAATTGATCATGAACGGTTTCACATTCCATGTCGTTCGTATCCACACCGTCAATGGTGATACGACCTTGGTCGATGTTATAAAACTTCATAAGCAAGTTAACAATAGTCGTCTTACCAGCACCTGTTGGACCAACAATCGCAATCTTTTGACTTGGCTTAGCAAGATCTGAAAAATCATGAATAATAGTCTTTTCAGGAGTATAACCAAAGGAAACATGGTCAAAGACAACTTGGCCTTTAGTATCTGTCAATTCAGCTGTCTTAGCTGACTCGTCGTCCATATCTTTTTCTTCCAAAAATTCAAAGATACGACCAATGGCTGCAGTTGCTGATTGGAGTTGTGTAATCCCTCGTGCAATTTGAGAAAGAGGTTGTGAGAAGATGCGAACATAGGTCATGAAGGCTACAACATCACCAATAGTCAAGCTACCATCAATAACCTTGATGGCACCCACAAGACAGACCATGACGTAACCAAAATTCCCAATGAAAATCATGAGTGGCATCATAATACCTGAGATAAATTGTGACTGCCACATCGATTTATAGAGTTTATCATTAAGTCCCTTGAAAGCTTGACTACTTTCTTGAGCAGCATTGTAACTCGTTACGACTGCTTGACCCGTGTAGATTTCTTCAATATAACCATTAATATTAGCCAAATTTTCTTATTGGCGCTTAAAAAGGGGTTATGAGAAACCCATGATGAAGGCTACCAGAACAAAAACTATCAAGACAGAACCAATCGCAGTAAAAGCTATAGTGACATTTGAGTAGAACATCATAATAATGGCTGCTACCAAGAGAACGCTTGAAGTAATCAAGGTACCTAAACCTTGACTAAGCGATTGTCCCAAAAGGTCAACGTCATTGGTCACACGAGAGAGGGTGTCCCCTTGAGAGTGACTGTCGAAATAATCAAGAGGGACACTGTTGATTTTCTTTTGGATAGCTGTACGGAAACGTTGTGAAAAGCATTGTGTAACTGTAGCAACCGTAAAACTTTGCAAGTAACCCACAATCGCTGAAATGGCATAGAGAACAGCCAAGGTCATAGCAATACTTACTACCTTATTCAAATCAATACCTGGAATCGTCCCCATTTTAGTAGGTGTGATACCTTCAGTAATAGTATTGGTAATTTCTTTAAGCTTATCTGGTCCAATAACTGTAATTACTGCTGAAATAATTGCTCCAAAAATCGCAAGGACAAACGGAATTTGGAAACCTTTAATATAGGGTCTTAAGCGTTTATAGGATGATGTTTTTGGCTTATTTTCCATTTTCTAACTCCTCCTTAGACAATTGTGAATAGGCAATTTCTTGATAAACCTCATTATTTGCCAAGAGTTCCTTGTGGGTTCCTTGGCCAACGACCTTACCTTGATCAAGTACCAAGATTTGGTCCGCATCCATAATAGTAGAGATGCGTTGAGCAACAATCAACTTGGTCATATTTTTTGTCTTTTCAGCCAGTTCTTGACGTATCTTACGATCGGTCTTATAGTCCAAGGCTGAGAAAGAGTCATCGAAAATCAAGATCTCTGGCTTACGTGCCAAGGCACGCGCAATAGCCAAACGTTGCTTCTGTCCACCTGAGAAGTTAGACCCAGCTTGAGCAACCTCTGCCTTAAGTTGACCTTCTTTATTTTCAACAAAGTCTTTTCCTTGAGCCAATTCGAGAGCTTCCCAAATCTTAGCATAATCAAGAGGACTGTTATTGCTAGTTCCCATTATCATATTTGACGTGATATCACCTGAGAAAAGCACAGCCTTCTGTGGAATATAACCGACTATATTGTGCAAGGTTTCATGATCAAAATGTCGTACATCTACACCATCAACCTTAATAGTTCCTTGCGTCGCATCATAAAACCGTGGAATAAGGTTGACAAGCGTTGATTTACCAGATCCAGTCGAACCAATAAAGGCAACCGTATTACCTTTTTTAGCTTTGAAGCTAACATGCTCCAAAACAGGCTCTGAAGTCTCAGAATAACGGAAGGAAACATAATCAAATTCGACAGTACCCACTTCATTAGGCTTTTCAGAACTATTTTCAGGATAAGAGACTGAAGATTGGGTATCTAGAACTTCATTGATACGAGCATCTGCTACAACTGCACGTGGAAGAAGGAAGAAAACAACAATCATCATCATGAATCCCATAACAACCTGCATGGCATAAGACGAATAAACCACCATGTCTGAGAAGAGATGGACCTTATTTTCCATGGCACCGGCAATCTTAGTTGGATCCGTTGGAATCTTAACATTTTCAATCAAATGCGCACCAATCCAATAAATAGCCAGTGTCAAACCACTTGATACAGCAGTCATCACCGGTGTCAGTAAGGCAAAAGAACGACCGATAAAGAGATTGTTTTGGGTAAATCAGTATTGGCCTTTTCAAATTTATCCTCTTGATAACTTTCAGCGTTATAGGCACGCACCACACGAATTCCTGTAAGAGATTCACGCATTACGCTATTCAGTTTATCGATCAGAGTTTGAATCAAGCGTTGCTTAGGCATAACCATAATCAAGAGGAAGAGCATGAGAATAGCAATCACTGCCACAGCGACAAGAAAGGCAAGGAGCAAATTCCCATTTTTATCGGCAATCTTTGTAATCGCCCAAACGGCCATGATAGGCCCCTGTGTAATGACCTGCAATCCCATGGTAAGTACCATCTGTAATTGGGTAATATCATTTGTCGTACGGGTCAAAAGACTAGGAATTGAGAATTTCTTAATCTCTGCATCCGAAAAATCTAGAACCTGATGGAAGATATCATCACGAAGACGAGTGGTAAAACTTGCCACTGTTCTAGCAGCTAAGAAACCAACCATTACACAGAGGCCATAAAGCCTGCAAATGACATTAAAAGCATTCGCATCCCTGGGGCATCTGTATTCCAGGCAAAAATATCCGACGTCTTAGTTCCCTTAATTGATAAGAGTGTCGTAATATCAGACATATAGTCTAGAATTTTCAAGTTTAGAAAGACGTTCAAGAAAACAGAAATCACCGCTAAGACAATCATGATCAACTCTTTTATCGTCAAACGTTTAAAAATTTTAAACATAAGTTACTCCTTATTTTTTCTAAATTCTTATGAATTTGGTGAAAGACACGAAAGGCTGTTTCAGCATCCTCTTTCGAAACACCTTCTAACAACTGTTCATAGATAGCCTCACGGAAATGTATGACATCCTGGGCCTTCTTTTTACCCAATTCTGTCAGATGAACATACTTGTAGCGTTTGTCCTTGTCCGATGTCACCAATTCAACGAAACCATTTTTCTCCATTCGTTTGACCAAATTACTAACTACTGATTTAGAAATACATAGTCTTTTCTCAATATCTTTGATAAAGATTTCTTTATCTTGATTATCAGACAAACACTTGACGGCAAATCCTTGCGGGCCAGCTAAATGCTCAATACCATGGACCTTTCCTAACTCTTGCACGCGAGATTCCATAGTATTGATGAAATCTCTGAATTCACTAAAAGGATCTTTTCCATGCATCGCAAATTTCTCCTTAAATAATTCTCACGGAAACCATTTTAGTTCCTATGAGAACTATTTTCAAGAAAAAAGTTCTTATGAGAATTGAAAAAGAGTGAGAAAGAAAATTGCTTTCTACTCTCACTCCCATAACTATGATTTTTAAGGCTTTGGACTCTAAAACCTAACAACGCTTGAGCTAGGCTATCTAAATGATAATTCCCTCCAAATGATTCAATTCATGTTGAATAATTTGGGCTGCCATGCCAGAAAAACTTAACTGTTTAGGCATCCATTGTTCATCTAAATAAGTAACCTCAATCGACTCATAACGTCTGGTTGGACGACTGCCCTCTAAAGACAAACAAGACTCCTCTGTTTGATAAGGTGAGGACTTGCTGACTAAAACAGGATTACACATGACTAGATTAACAAAACCGATATTTACGATAATGACACGCTTTTTAACTCCAATCATATTGGCTGCCATACCCACACAGGCATCCTTATGAAACTCCAGTGTATCACGTAAATCTTTAGCCAAATAGAGGTCTTCTTTGATCGCTTCTGTCGATTTTTGTCCAAGGAAAAAGACATCCTTTACGATAGTTTTTATCATCTATTTACTCCGTTTTCTTATCTAAACTATGGAATGATATATCCTTCTTTTATCGGAACCAAAGGTTTTCATTTCCATATCAATCACCTTGACCTATTATATCAGGCTCTATAATTTCTGTAGTGG
>DOTL01000069.1 GCA_003521145.1 Streptococcus sp.
AGAAATTAGTCCCTACTCGATTTGATGGGGATTTTCTTATTAGACAAGACCATCATCATCGCGTTCATCCCAGTCTTCAAAAGGGTCCTTGCCCTCTTTTTCAGCTTGAAGACGTTTCTGACGAGCTTCTTCAATTTGCTCTTCACTTGGCTTCATCAGTTTGCTAATAGCAACAATACCTGATAGTTTAATAACAGTAAAAATCAAAAGAAAAATCAATACCACTATTATGGTTTTCATAGATTTCCTTAACTTATTTCGTATAAATCAAAACCCTAAAATCTTAGGGGTTTTTACATTATTTAACTGCGTCTTTAAGAGCTTTACCAGCTTTAAATGCAGGAACTTTAGAAGCTGCGATTGAGATAGCTTCACCAGTTTGTGGGTTACGACCTTGACGAGCAGCACGTTCGCGTACTTCAAAGTTACCGAAACCAATCAATTGTACTTTTTCACCTGCAGCAAGAAATTCTTCGATAGAAGCGAAAACTGCATCTACAGCTGCTGCTGAATCTTTTTTAGTAAGCTCAGTTGCTTCTGCAACTTTAGCGATCAAATCTTGTTTGTTAGCCATTGTAACAATCCTCCAATTTATTTCTAAGCGAATAGTTTTTTTAGCGCTTGAACAAGTATTATCTTATCCTAAAAGGCCTATGAGGTCAAGTAATAAACGCTAATTTAATCGCTTTTTTGCAAAAAGTAAAGGCTTTTTAATTTATTGTCTTATAGATGTCAAATTCGATACGGTCATTAACCAAATTTAGGCTTTGAGCACGTGCTGTTATCCCTTTCTCATTCTTCATAGACTGAATATTTAGGGTAACCTTTCCTTTCTTACTATCGATGGCGATGTAATCAGGAAGGTTAGTTGAACGTTTAATCATCTTAAGGACATCAGAAACAGGCAATTTTAAGGTTCCAGCTGAAAGCTCAGAAACATGAAGTACAATTGCTCCTGATTCACTAACAACCGGTGTAAAGTAGACATAAAGAGGAACTGGATGACCTAAAACCTTATAGCTACTTTCAAAAACAATTTTAGAATTGGTAACCTTGACCTTGAAATGCATCTTATCGGTCGAATAATCCTGGGCAAAGCCTGTAAGAGCAGTGTCAAGCTCATCCTTAGTCATACTATACTTTCCAATTTTAGTTGCTCCCTTAGGTAGGGATACAGAACTTGTCGTCTCCACTGGAGTCATGATTCTATAGGCCACAACACTTACTAAGGCTAGGTTTAAGGCCAAGAGGCCTAAAAATAACCACTTCCATATCTTACTCACCTGACCACTCCTTCTTTGTTTGGTTAATACGTTTAAAAATGGCATCTGACATAATTTGATAACCTGTATTATTTGGATGAAAATGATCATCCTCAAAAAGAGCATCGTTCAGGCTATCTTGTGAAGATTTACTAGACTGAGACGTATCATCAGAACCTGTAACACCGCCCTTGCCATCAATTCCCTTATAAAGCAAATCATTTACAGGAACAAAATACACATTATCGTACTCTTTACATATCTCTTCAGTAGACTGGTTCCAATTATCTACAATAGTTTGCATTTCTGTCATCTCTGGAAAATTAAGATAAAAAGGATTGTAAATACCAACAATATAAATTGGTAATGTTTTATTCTCCTTGCGAGCTAACTCAATAATCTGTCCTAATCTCTTTTGGTAGGTCTGAGCAGGCTTAGTGAAGGTATCTACATTAAGATTCGTGATATTGTCCTTAATGACGTGGATTACATCATTACCACCAACTGTCAGAGTCATCACTTTAGCTTTTTTAAGATCTCTTTGAATATCCTTCCTTTCTTGCATTCTTTTGAGAATCTGATTACTCGTATTCCCCGCAATACCATAGTTACGAGAAGTCACTTGCCAGTCAAAATCTGACTCTAATGCCTGTGATAGCACAGGAACGAATCCTCCTTGATTACTACTATCACCTACCCCTTGAGTAAGGGAATCACCAATAGCAACATAGGTCACACTTTCATTTTTGATAGATTTAATCTTTTCTGCAATTTTTGATGACTGATGCGTACTAGGAACGATAAAAATGAAGAGGCCGACAAATAAGAGAAAAAGCAAGATGAAGCCCACGAGGCTTCTAACTAACACTGATTCTTTCCACTTATTCATAACGAACCATTACGGCAAAGGCGCCTTCACCAGTGTGCGTTTGAATGATGGAACCAGTCTCAAGGATTGAAATTGGAGCACCCAAAACCTCAAGTTTTTCAGCCAGTTCATGTGCTAAATCAGGTGTCCCTGCATAAGAAATACCAATCTCTGCCACTTTGCGGTCATTGTCCTTGATACTATTAATATAAGAATCTAACCATTTCGTGAAAGTCTTAGCTCCTCGCCCCTTAGCAATCGTATTCAACTGATAGTCTTTCAACTCCATGATGACACGGATATTGAGCAATGAAGACAGGAGACCTGTTACACGCCCAATACGGCCACCTTTGACCAGATTTTCAAGGGTAGAAACACCAATATGAAGTTCAGATTTATTTTTCACTACTTCCACATGTGCTACAATCTCATCAAGACTAGCTCCCGCTTCGGCTAATTTAGCTGCCTCAACAACTTGAAACTTGAGACATTGATCCGTAAAGCCTGAATCGATGACAGTTACATCTGCTCCTGAAAGACTAGCTCCTTGACGTGAGGCTTCACATGTCCCAGAGAGTGTGTGCATAATGTGGATTGCCACAATTTTTTCTGCACCTTCTTTGACAAGATTTTCATATGTCTCAGCAAACAAACCTACAGGTGGTTGGCTTGTCTTTGGTAACTCTTTACTATGCTTCATCATTTCCAAGAAACAGCCTTCTTCTAGAAGGTCACTATCTGAATAGATGACACCATCCACCATTACCGACAATGGGACAACAGTGATATTATATTTTTTAACCAATTCTGGTTCAATCGTGATTGACGAATCGGTTACAATTCTGATTTTACTCATAATTTTCTCGCTTAACACAAATTTTTATTCTATTATAGCATGACTGGAAAACTTTTCCCAAGTCTTTTCCTAAAGAGAGTCATCCACCTTTAACAAAGCTCTTGCTTGGATCAAGGCAGCCTCCGTCATGTTATCAGCTGCTAACATCTTAGCGATTTCTTGCACCCTTTCCTCAGGTGTCAAAAGACGAACACGAGAGACAGTTGTCTCATTATCGCTTTCCTTAGAAATAAAGAACTGATAATCAGCAATAGCAATAACTTGCGGAAGATGACTGATGGCCAAGACCTGACCATGACTCCCAATCTTATGAATCTTCTGAGCGATGGCTTGGGCAACACGTCCTGAAACGCCAGTGTCAACCTCATCAAAGACTATACTTGTTTTATCTTCTTTGCGGGCAAAGGCAGACTTAATCGCTAACATGAGTCGAGATAATTCTCCTCCTGAAGCAACCTTAACAAGCGGTTTAAAGCCTTCACCTGGATTGGTTGAAATGTAAAACTCAACCTGTTCATTGCCCTCACGATTAAATTTCCCTTTAGTAAAGGTAACTTTAAAATCAGCCTTATCCATATAAAGGTCGCATAACTCGTTCTTAATCTCAGCTTCAAGAGCCGTAGCAATTTGATGGCGTGCTGTTTGTAGGGTCTCTGCAGACGCAAGCAGGTCTTTTTCAAGTTGCTTGAGCTCTTGTTCCATAGCATCTGACGAGCTAGAATTTCCGGTCAAAAGATTGTATTCTTTACTTGAATTTTCCAGATAATCTAGGACGTCATCAACAGTCCCACCATATTTACGAGTAATTGCATTAATCATATCTAAGCGGTGTTCAATCTCTTGCAAACGCCCAGCATCAAAATCCAGATTATCCAAAAGATCGCCTAGTTGCTTAGTGACATCTTCCAGAACATAATAAGCTTCTGATAGATTTCTAGAAAGTTCTTTGTAATAAGAGTCATACTCTTCAAGAGATTGGAGGTCGTTCATGGCAGAACGAACATTTGAAAGGCTAGAAAAATCTTCATTATCCAGCATGACATAGGCATTCGTTAAGGTATCAGCAATCTGCTTATGATTAAGAAGTTTGTCTCGCTCCTTCATCAAAGCCAAATCTTCTCCTGATTTTAGAGAGACTGCTTCAATTTCTGCAATCTGAAAAGCTAGCATTTCAATTCGAGCCTTATGCTCCTGCTCATTTTTTTGCTTTTCAAGAACAGCTTTTCTTAACTGACGATAGCGATCAAAATACTCTTGGTACTCTTTCTTAGTTTGGAAAAATTCCTTGTCACCAAAGGCATCAAGCATGGTAATATGTAGAGCAGGTTTCATAAGTTCTTCCTGGTCATGCTGTCCATGGATATCTACCAAGAAGTGTCCAACAGCTTTAAGCGTCGTTAAATTGACCATCTGTCCATTGATGCGACTAACGCTTCTACCATTTTGGAAGATTTCACGACGGATAATCAATTCATCCTCAACAGGAATCCCATTATCTTCTAGAATACTAACCAAAGCAGGATTTTGTTCGATTGAAAAGAAGCCCTGAATTTCAGCCCTAGATGCTGAATGACGGACAAATTCGCTAGAGGCACGTGCACCTAACATAAGGTTCATGGCATCAATGATAATGGACTTTCCTGCACCTGTTTCACCAGTAAGGACGGTCATACCATTCTCAAAGTTTAGAGAAATCTCTTCAATAATTGCGAAATTTTTTATCGTAATTTCGAGAAGCATAGGCCCTCCTATTCTTCAACCCACTTAATGATTTGCCCCTGTAGTTCGATAGCTGCCAACTCTGACTGAGCCACTAAAAAGAGGGTGTCGTCGTCAGCAATGACACTAAAAATCAAATGCTTGTACTCATCCAAAAGAATCTTCTTGATGAGACGGCTAGTCCCGGGTTGAACAACGATATTCATAAAAGCATGTTGACGATCAACACGCAACAAGCGACGAGTCGCAACAGAGGTTCCACGTACTCGTCTAGGAGCAGTTGAGAGCCCATAGATGTAAGAACCGTCTTCAGTTGGCACTTTGGTAATACCAATTTCATTGATATCACGCGATACTGTCGCCTGAGTAGCCTTCAATCCCTCTTTTTGGAGTAATTTTACCAATTCTCCCTGAGTCGTAATTTTATTTTTTTGGACAATCTTTCGGATTAACTCCAAACGATCATTCTTCTTCATTCTTTTTAAACTCCTTATGTGCTTGTGCTACAACGTCCTTAATAGAGGTTTGAGCATCATTTTGAGGAGGACTTGTCTTCTCCAAGTGTGCGAGAAACTCAATGTTACCATGACCACCTTGGATAGGTGAAAAGTCCAGTCCTTTAACTGAAAAGCCATAGTCAACCGCAAAAGCTGTCACTGTTTCTAACACTTTTTCATGGACACCGCTCTCACGGACAATCCCATTTTTCCCAATTTGTTCACGGCCCGCCTCAAATTGTGGTTTCACAAGAGCAACAACTTGCCCCCCATCAACCAATATCTTAGCCAAGGCCGGCAGAATCAAATTAAGCGAGATGAAACTGACATCGATTGATGCAAAAGACGGTAGTCCTTCTGTAAAATCAACAGGTTCAGCATAACGGAAGTTATATTGCTCCATGGAACGAACACGCTCATCTTGACGCAATTTCCAAACCAACTGATTGGTACCGACATCCACAGCATAAACCAGTTTAGCCCCATTTTGAAGCATAACATCAGTAAACCCACCTGTTGAGGCTCCGATATCAATGGTCGTCATACCTTCAACTGATAGATTAAAACCTTCCAAAGCTTTTTCAAGTTTGAGTCCTCCACGACTCACATACTTAAGCTTCTCACCTTTTAGTTTTAACTCAGTACCGTCATTGATTTTTTCACCAGGTTTATCGTAACGCTCACCATTGATAACATTAACAACTAAACCAGCCATAACGCCACGTTTAGCTTGTTCTCGTGTTTCAAAAAGACCTTGTTTATAAGCCAAGACGTCTACTCTTTCCTTAGGCATGGAGTCGTAACCTTTCTATGATTTCTATAATACTGTCTTTCTTGAAACCTTGAGTCTCAGCTAGATTTTGGAAAATAGCTTCAGCTTTATCAAGTGATTCCTCGAGGATAGCATGTGATTTTTTCAGACCAAGCAGAGCCGGATAAGTTGATTTTCCAGCAACTACATCTTTTCCAGGTGTCTTTCCAAGTTCTTCGAAATCAGCAGTCACATCCAAAATATCATCACGTACTTGAAAGGCAAGACCAATCAAGCGACCAGCTTCGTGAAGATTTTTCAAGACCTCTTGATTTTTCTGAGCAACAATACCAGCCGCCACAAAAGGAAAGGTTAAAAGCTTACCTGTCTTATGCTCATGAATCTTAGCCAGTTGCGATAAATCAAGTTCCTGACCTTCACCCTTTGTATCCAACATCTGACCACCTACCATACCGAAGGTTCCTGAGGAATGAGACAATGCTTGAATCAATTGAACTCGAATCTCTGCTGATAGGTCTGTTTGAGCCAGAAGATCAAAGGGATCCAAAAAGAGAGAATCTCCGGCCAAGATTGCCGTTGCTTCATCAAATTTTTTATGATTGGTTAAACGTCCACGACGGTAATCATCATCATCCATGGCCGGCAGATCATCGTGAATCAGACTTCCAGTATGAATCATTTCAAGACTTGCTGCAACATTGAAATGACTAGGCGTTAGCTCTAAACCAAATCCTTCAAGTAACTCTAAGAAAACCAGTGGACGAATACGCTTACCGCCACTATCAACTGAATAAAGAATAGCAGTGATTAAATCACTTGATACAGGAAGATTCTTTTTTTGGTAGTAATCACGGATAGCCGCATCAATTTTATTTAGCTTGCTCATTAGGCATCCATTTCCGTTTCTGTACCATCTGCTTGCATAACCTTAACTAGTGTCTTTTCAGCATCTTCCAAGGTCTTCTGCAAATCTTTAGACAAGGCCATACCTTTTTGGAACTCAGCAATAGCATCCTCAAGAGCAACATCTCCTGTTTCGAGCTTAGTGACGATAGCTTCTAAGTCCTGTAAATTTTCCTCAAATGTTTTTTTAGTTGACATTTTTCACCTCTACTTCTAGTTCTCCATCTCTCATTTGGACGGTTAATTGATCGCCTTCGGTAATATTCTTAGTACTTGTTAAAGGTTTATCATCTTTCTTGACAATGGCATAGCCCCTTGCAACAATACGACTAGTATCTAGAGACAATAAGGCATCCTGTGCCTTTTCTAATCTCACACGGTTACCATTAATGGTATTCTTGGTTGTATTCACCAATAAACGCTGCAAAGACTCTCGACGGTCTTGATAGTTCTGAACACCGGTCAGAAGATTTAAGCCTTGTAACCGTTGTTTCAAAAGTTCCGCTTTTTTTTGCTTTCGCTCGAAATCTTGACTCACGAAGGTTTCAAGCCTTGTTGTTAGTCGATCCAACTTTTGTAAATAACCATCATATAGGCGTTCAGGTTGCCTAAAGACAACAGATTGTGACAGTTTAGCTAAACGTTCTTGATTGTACTGTATATGTCTCAAACAGGCTTGATAAGCTCTATTTTGTCTTTCACGAATCCAAACCAAGGTATCGGCCTTTGATACTGGAGTAGCAAGTTCTGCCGCTGCTGTAGGTGTAGCAGCCCTACGATCTGCAACAAAGTCAGCCAAAGTCGTATCTGTTTCGTGACCAACACTTGAAATCACAGGTAGACGACTCTCAAAAATGGACTGAACAACAATTTCCTCGTTAAAAGCCCAGAGGTCTTCAATAGAACCTCCACCACGACCAACGATAAGTAAATCTAAGTCATCCCTTTGATTGGATTTTTGGATATTTTCAGCAATTTCCTGCGCAGCTCCTTCACCCTGAACCTTGGTCGGGAAAAGTAAGATTTCTACCCCTGGAAAACGACGGCTAACAGTCGTAATAATATCTCGAATAACCGCACCACTAGGACTTGTGACAACCCCGATTTTTTTGACAAAATTAGGCAGCGCTTGCTTATGACGATCATCAAAGTAGCCTTCTGCAGTCAATTTTTTACGAAGCTGTTCAAACTGGATAGCCAAGGCTCCAATACCATCCGGCTCAACCTTCTCGATAATAATGGAATAAGAGCCACTAGGCTCGTAAATCTGGACACGACCTACGACATTAATCTTCATACCTTCTTCGAGTTCAAAACCAAGTTTTTTGAAAACTCCAGCCCAAATCGTCGCCTGAATAACAGCTTTTTCATCCTTAAGCGAAAAATATTGGTGACTCGGGCGGCGACGAAAATTAGAAACCTGTCCCGTCAAATATACCCTCTCTAAATAAGGATCACGGTCAAATTTCATTTTCAAATATTTGGTTAAGGATGTGACCGATAAATAGTCTGACACGACAACTCTCCTTTACTTAACTTACCCTCGAAAACCGGAAGACATTAAAAAAGTTCTGTAGAAACATCATCCCAAAATCTTCTCAGTGAGCTTTTTAATTGTATACACGATTACCTTAAATTATACCAAAAAAGACTGTCAAAAGACAGTCTCAACCACCATAGTCAGGTGTTTTATATAGTTTCATTAATCGGTTGTATAAGTTTTTGAAACGACGTCCCAAGAATCGCTTGAACCGTCAATACCACCATAGGCTTCGAGTTGTCTCTTCTTATCTACACGGAAAAGAAGAACATCATTACCATAGGCATCATAAAGTTGAGCATAAACTAGGTTATCATCATCATCCGTCCATGAATAAACATTCCAACCTAGATTTTTATAATTTTCTCCAGTTGAACCTTGTTCTTTAGCATAGGTAGAAACAACCCAGTCTTCTAACTGTTGATCAGACAAAGAGGAGGTATCAACTTGAGAGGATTGATTATCAGATGATGCTGGGGCTGCTTCCTTACTTTTAGCCAACTGACCGTTTTTCCATGGATTTGTTTCACTCTCTTTTTGGTTACTACTATACCACATCAAGGTAACAACAGGAATAACCACTGCAAGTACTGCAACAACTCCCATTACCCATCTAATGATTTTAGAATCTTTGTGTTTGTCAAAACTCGAAACTTTTCTTCCCTTTGTAGTTTCACTTTTACGACGCCTAAATTCGCTCAAAGCTTTTTCCTCTTTTTCTTGAAAGTAGTCCCTTTTTTCTTTTCCTCTTGTTCCAAGAGTTTTTGCACTTCCCTACGACCCTGCGGATCAATCGTTTGAGCCAATGAAATCTGCAACTGAAAAATACGATTATCCAAAGCTTGCTCATATTCTTTGGCTGCTTCTCTATCACCATTATCAGCTAAGGTTCTCAGATACTCTCCATTACTGAATTCAGCCATTCACTAAATCGCTCCTGCTTCTAAATCGTTTCTTCTATTTTCTTAAAGCCTGAGACTTTTGTCAAGTTACTAGTTTGTGACAAATTCTTACAGTAGTAAAAAGCCGAAGAAAGTCACATTCTCCAACTTATTTTTTGGCTGTTTCTTTATAATACTTACAATAACTTTGAAGAGGACAGGTCTGGCACTTAGGATTCTTAGCCAAGCAATGATAACGCCCAAAGAAAATCATACGGTGATGGCTGATAATCCAATCCTTCTTTGGGATTTTCTTCATTAGTTCTACTTCGATTTCCTCTACACTAGCATCCTCTGGGGCAATATTTAGCCTTTTAGAAACACGTGAGACATGCGTATCTACAGCAATAGAAGGAATGCCATAAACCTCAGCTAAAACCACGTTAGCTGTTTTTCGTCCCACACCAGGTAGACTTTCCAATTCCTTATGCGTTTTCGGAACCTGTCCATCAAAATTCATCAAAACAGCTCTAGCAGTCTTGATGATGTTCTTTGCTTTATTCTTATAAAGACCGATTGTTCGCAAACACATCTCAACATCATCGAGATTAGCAGAAGCCAAATCCTCAATTTCTGGATAACGCGCCCACAAGCCTGGTGTAATCTTATTAACAGCCTTATCGGTTGTCTGGGCTGATAAAATAACAGCAACCAATAGTTGGAAAGGAGTTTCCCACTCCAACTCTCCATGAGCATTGGGAAACATCTCTCCCATGAGAGCTAGAGCCTCATTAACACGTTTTCTTCCTAACATTATTGGCCACCCCATAATTGACGGGCTGCATCCATTCCTGTTTTGAAGTCATCCGAAACCTGATGATGTTGCTTCTTACCTTGATGCTTCAAACGACGCTCTTCAACTTGAATTTTCGTTGTAATACCACTCAATTTCCAGTTACGAAGAACTCCTTTGATGTAATTCCAATTTGTCTTGCGGTTAAATACTGCTTCTTTCAAAGCCTCACGGATAAGCTCGGGATCAGTGTGTTCTTCTTGAATTTCTTTGTTTAAATCTTCGATAACCATAGGATTCAAGATTCCCAAAGCTTGTTCCAATTCATCTGTTAATTGCTTGATGAGCTGTGTATTTGTTGGCTGACCAACGACAGGCCCTGAGGTTATCTTTTCATTGCTCACTAACTTGTCCAAAACTGCCAAAGCAGGTGAAGCATCTACAACCATCTCAATTTCATTATTAACCTTAATAGTCGTGAAATCAAGTAGTCCAGCCTCAGTCAATGTCGTAATACTTTTATTAACCTCAGTTGGTGTCTTCCCAGTTGCTTGCGCGATCTGACTAGAAGCCACTTCTCCAATCTGAGTTGTCGTTTGTAGATAGAGAAACTGCCAAACCAGAAAATCATCCGCAGATGGGAAAATATCCTTAAAGTGGAAAAATAAAGCATTAGGAAGGACCAGATTACCTGATCGATACTGTTCAAAAAAACTCATATTTACCTTTCAGAGTAGCTAGACACACAAAAAAGTCAAATGCTCTCACATAAGTCCTTTGAGACTGTCTACTACAAATAACCGTAGAATGAAAAATCGTCTTCCAACTCTTCTAAACGATAAGGTGTTTCTTGATATACCGCATAGTTAATCCAATTGCTAAAGAAAGCAGATGCCGCAAGATTCCAACGAAGTTTAGGCTCCTGACTTGGATCATCCTCTGGGAAATAGTTTGCCGGTACATCTGGATTAATGCCTGCATCCAAATCTCTTCGGTATTCTCTTGCCAGAGTATCACGGTCATATTCAAAATGACCAAAACTATATACTTCACGAAGATTCTTACTTGCTAGAATGGATAAGCCAACTTCTGGTCCTGACACAACAATATCTAAATCCGTCTTGTTTTTAATATCCTCGAGCCTAACCTCTGTATAACGTGAGTGCGGTGACATAAAGCTATCATCAAAGCCATTCATAAGGAAGTTTTCAGGCATATCAACAGTTTGTTTATAGACTCCAGATAATTTCTCTGACAATGGAACCTTGTCGACTCCATGCTTATAATAGAGACCTGCTTGAGCTCCCCAACACAGATGAAGGGTTGAATAAACATGCTTTTTAGACCAATCAAAAACTTGTGTTAATTCTTGCCAATAATCCACTTCCTCAAATGGCATTTGCTCAACAGGTGCACCTGTTACAATGAGACCATCATAATACTTATGCTTAATTTCATCAAAAGTCTTGTAGAAAGTTTCCATATGTTCAGCATGTGTATTTTTTGACTTATGACTAGCCATATAAAGAAACTCGACGTTAATTTGAAGTGGCGTATTAGCTAAAAGACGTAGTAATTGAGTTTCTGTCACTTGTTTCGTTGGCATAAGGTTAAGGATTAAGACCTCCATTGGTCGAATATCCTGGCTACTAGCTC
Organism: Streptococcus sp.; assembly: GCA_003521145.1. Taxonomy (GTDB): domain Bacteria; phylum Bacillota; class Bacilli; order Lactobacillales; family Streptococcaceae; genus Streptococcus. The sequence continues at coordinate 11,748 of DOTL01000069.1, forward strand.
TGTTCTCATCCATGATGAAGACATTTTCCGAACGCAATAGATCAAGAGCTGGTAACTTATTATCAAGTTTTATAGGCATAACAATATCTCCATCCTTATTTATTCTATCTTCATATTATAAATCGGGGAGGTATTGTTATCAAATATATATTTTCTCTAGTTAGATATAGCTATAAACTATATTTAGAGGGCACCTTTGTTTTAAAAGAGTTAAAAAGACCCTAAGGCCTTTTGTTAATTCATAGATAGATTTATCCTGGGAAGTTCATCAATACTTTAGTATCGTAACCTTCAATAGCCTCACGTCCATTAAGACCATCAAGCTCAATCAAGAAGGCACATCCAGCAACGACACCACCTAGGCGCTCAACCATTTCAATTGTAGCTTTGACGGTACCACCAGTCGCCAAGAGATCATCAACAATAAGTACACGTTGGCCTGGTTTGATTGCATCGGCATGCATACAAAGTGTATCGACACCATACTCTTTTTCGTAATCTGCTGAAATCACTTCACGTGGCAATTTACCAGGTTTACGAACTGGAGCAAAGCCAATACCAAGTTCAAAAGCAACTGGACACCCTACGATGAAACCACGCGCTTCAGGACCAACAATCATGTCAATCTTCTTATCAGTCGCATACTGAACGATTTCACGGATAGCATAGCTATAAGCATTTCCATCAGCCATCAAAGGACTAATATCACGGAAAGTAACCCCTTCTTTAGGGTAGTTTTCAATAGATGCAATATACTCTTCTAATTTCATTTGTTCTTCCTATAGGCTTTTCGCCAAAAAAATATTTACAAACTATTATAGCATGAATCTTCAAATTTAGAAAATGCTAGCCCTCATTTCAAGACGAATCCTTTGGATTAAGCCCCCCTACTTATAAAGCCAGTCATAAATTTCCTGTGGTGTTCCTAAAGCCATAAGTTCTTGGAACTTAACTAGTCGTTTCAGATCTTGGAAAATCTGACTGTCCTCAATCTCGCGTTTCTCAGCTTCCTTATTGACTGTCATAACACCATTATCAATAGTCACAAAATCCAATTCATCAAAAATCTGAATCATCTTAATCAAAAGTATCTTATCGATTTTAAGATAATGACTGAGCTCATCCAGTTTATAGCGGATATCGAATTCTGGGAATTGGTTAATGGTTTTATAGAGTCTTGCAAATTGCTCTCTTGTTCCATATCCAGTCAGATAATAGGCTTCCTTAATGTTATTCTTAAAATAAATAGCCTGGAAATCTTTACCTTCAAACCACTCTTTTACTTCTGTCGCTGATTCAGGTAGGGTGTTGAGGACAACCGCAGGCTCTGTGTCTGCTACTTCTTCTACCGTCGGTAGACCCTCAGGTAGTGCCATATTTTTTGATCGAAAATCAAATAATTGAACACCATCCACACGCGCATCTTCTAACATGAGCTGTAGCGTTGTCTGACCATTCCAAACATTAACAGACAAGGTCACTGCCAATTCCAAACCCTGAGCTTGTTGGAATTCTTGAAGCAGATTCCCTTTATTAAAAGCGACAACATCAAAGCTATCCTTACCTTGCTTAACCTTAAACTTAAGATGGGCTCCATTTTGTCCCATTGTCCTAGCTTGAGTAACAGTAATATCATGTAGCCAAAAGACTGGCTTTTTATTACCCATACCAAAAGGTGCTAGTTTTTCTAGACTCTTAATGGTATCCAAGTTAAGCTCGCTGAGTTGGAGCTTCTCGTCTAAATTAAGCATATTTTTGGCACCCGTATCAATGTCATTATCGTAGACATACTGACACAAGATCTCTGATAGTTGACCAATATTTTCTTCAGGAAGGGTCATCCCCGCCGCTCCAGCATGTCCTCCAAATGCAGTAAAGATGTCTTGGTGGTCATCAAGGGCATGGAAGATATTGATAGATTCCAAACTACGGGCTGAACCCTTAGCCAAGCCATCTTCAATATTCAAAACCACTACTGTCTGGCTGATTTGTTCCATAATGCGCCCTGCCACAATACCGAGGACGCCAGAATGCCAACCTTCCTTGGCCAAAACCTGAACAGGTTTGTCCAAATCCACCATAGTCATGGCTTCATCAAAGATTTTTTGAATAACTTCCTTACGCTCTTCATTTTTAGCATTGATCTCCAGAGCAATGACTTGAGCTTCTTCATCGTCAAATCCGGTCAGTAGCTCAATGGCTGGATTTGGATTATCTAAGCGTCCCAAGGCATTAAGTTGAGGAGCCAGTTTGAAACCTACCGTTTCTTCGGAAATCGTTGTTGGGTCCACATCTGAAATGCGGAGCAATTCTTGAAGTCCAATACGCTCAGTAGTCTTGAGAATTTCCAGGCCGACCTTGACCATAATACGATTTTCATCCGTTAGGCTAACCATATCGGCAATGGTACCAATGGCTACTAAGTCCAACATCTCTGTAGGAATAGTTTCAAGGAGGGCAGTTGCCAATTTGAAAGCTACACCACAACCTGCCAAATACTTAAAAGGATAATCGGCATCCGGATGGTCTGGATGGACAATGGCATAGGCATCTGGAAGCTGGGCCGGCATACTATGATGGTCTGTAACGATAACGTCCACACCTCGCTCTTGCGCATAAGCAATAGCCTCATTTCCCGCTACCCCATTATCCACTGTAACAATGAGTGAAATGTCTTCCTGCTCAATGAAATACTTGTAGACACTTTCGTTTGGCCCATAACCATCTGTAAAACGGTTAGGCAAATAGACTCGAGCCTCAGCGCCCATCATTTCAAGGGCTTCTTTGACAATCGAGGCTGACGTCATACCATCCGCATCGTAATCTCCATATACTAAGATTTGTTCATAATTTTCAATAGCCTGACGGATTCTAGCCACTGCCTTATCCATATCATGAAGAAGATAAGGATCATGAAGGTTTGATAAATCAGCCTTTAGAAAATCTTCAAGAGCCTCTTCTGTCGTAATGCCACGTTCATAGGCAATCTTGGCTGCTGTTTCTACCAGTCCATGTTCTTTGGCAAGTTTAAAAAACCCAGCATCTGGCTCTTTTGTGTTTATTTTCCAATCATACGTTGATGTAATCATGTTTTTATATTTTCTCCCTGTCATCTAGTCCATCTATTATAACATGAAAAAATTTATCATAGTGGATAGAAAGCTAAGTTTCCTAAAAAGAGAATGTCAAAAATAGTAAGTCGCTTAGACTTGTGGTACATTTCCAATCAAGACCTGCTTTTCTAGACAAAATATTAATCTGGATATTGCTCCCTTTTTGACTTGTGTTTTCTCAGATATCCCCTTCTCCTCTTTACGCTATCTAACTCTATTCTACTATCATTTTCGAGTAATATTAGGAAAAACAAGAAAAGGATTCCCTATCTGGAAATCCTCTCCGTCAATTATTATAAATCATTCCCGTACAAGCTTGCTCTGAAAGTTCGACAAATCCCAAGGATTGATAAAAGGCTAGATTTTTCTCACTACGTTCAGTGACAAGAAGCCGTTGATAGATATGGGGGAAGATCGCTAAAGCCTCTTCTAAGAGTTTCTTTCCGATGCCTTGGCGCTGGTGATCTGGTCGCACCAAGAGGTCTTGCACCAAAAGGACAGAGTGCCCATCTCCTACCAAGCGGATGTAGGCTACCAGCTCTTTCTCATCATAGACTGCCAGCTGCCAGAGACTGGCTTTGACAGCTTCTTCCAACATGGTTGGATTGTTAGTATAATTGGTCCAGCCGACTGAACTGTACAGTGCGAGTAGGTCTTCCATCGCTGGAATCTCTTTTTTATAATTTAACATCTTAACTCCTTTTTAACCTATAATGCTGGAAGAAGGCGATATCCCGATAAGGGGACTCTTGGCAGACCGCCAGCTCCATCTTAAGCATAGACTCTCGCCATCCCTCTTGGCCTTTGAAGCGATTGTCCTGCAAGGCATAAAAGACACGGATTCCTTGGTAGTCTTTAATTTCAAGAGCTAAATTTTCTACTACTGCATCAAGATCATAGGCCTGAGCCAAACCCATGGAGTGGGTTTCCAGATCTTGGCCTGCTAGTAAATCGAGGGCCTTCTGAGTATCATTTTCAAAGACGACGGTCTGTAGGACTCGGCCGACTTCATTGTGCTTGACGATAGAGAGCAGGCCTCCTGGTTTCAAGAGGCGGATGAATGCCTTGAGAACAGCCTTGCGATTCTCTACATACTCTAAGACATTGTGGCAGAGAATGACATCAAAGCTAGCATCCTCAAAGCTTTCTAACTGATCCAGACTCCCGACTAGTTGCTGATAGGGGTGATTCTGGGGCCGCAAGGCCACCATTTCTTCATTGGGTTCTACAGCTAGAACTTGATTTTCTTGAGCCAAGTGGTTGGCCACAAGGCCAAAGCCACTGCCAAAATCAAGAACTCTCTTCCCCTTGATGTCCTGTAATTGGTCAAAAAGAATATCATAATAGATTTGACCCCAGGGTTGCTTGAGATTCTCTAAATACGCTTGGATATTTGCGGCCATCTAGTATCCTCCTATTTGTAGTTAAACACATTGGTAGCTAGTTTGTCCGAGATGCGTGGAAATAGTGTGTAGCCTTTGTGGGCAACTGATAAGAGTCGTGGTAGATTAACTTCACGTTTGTTTTTACACAGAATACGGACAATCTTTTTAGCCACGTATTTAGGACTGAGGACAAACTTTTTAACACTCTCAAGATAGGCTCCAGAGGGATCAGCTTGATCAAAGAAACCTGTCGCAATTGGACCTGGATTGACCGTTGTCACATAGATTCCTTTATCAGCAAGCTCTAGACGCAGGGCATCTGAAAAACCAATTACCGCAAACTTTGTCGCTGCATAGACACTTGAGTTGGCTGTCGCAATTTTCCCCGCCATACTGGCGATGTTGATGATATGACCATGGCCTTGCTCCACCATTTTCTCAGCCATCAAACGTGAAAAGGTCATCGTCGCAAAGGTATTGATATCAAACATATCACGTACTTCTTGGCTAGTGTAGTTATCATAAGACTTGAATTCACCGAAACCAGCATTATTGATAAAGACGTCAATACGTCCAAATCGTTGATAGAGATAATCTACCATTTTTTTAATAGCATTGTCGTCTCTAAGGTCAATGGCAAGACAGGTTTTATTTTCCACATGACGATAACATTTCTCAAGTTTGTCCTTATCTCGTCCTAAGAGGATAATACCATCACTAGGTGAGAGCTGCTTGACAATTTCTTGAGCAAGGCCTCCTGAGGCACCAGTAATAGCGATAATACGTTGTTTAGCCATTAAATCTCTACCTCTTCTAGGTCACGAACGATGTGGGTGTTTTCGAAAATTGTTTTAGCATCTGCTGCCATCTTACCGATATCACGCCCCAAAAAACGTGCTGATAAGTGATTTAGAAGAAGGCGTTTAGCTGACGCATCTTTAGCTACCTGTGCTGCTTGCATATTGGTTGAATGCCCATGGCTCTTGGCAATTTTTTCATCGCCCTTCCCATAAGTAGACTCATGAACCAAGACATCGGCCCCCAATCCAAGACGAACACTGGCATTCGTCTTACGGGTGTCACCTAAGATAGTGATAACTTTACCTTTCTTAGGTGCGGAAATAAAGTCCTTAGCAATGATTTTCGTTCCATCTTCAAGAACCACATCTTGACCATTCTTAATTTGACCAAAAAGTGGTCCAAATGGGACACCTGCTGCTTTGAGGGCCTCAGCATCCAAGGTTCCTTCGAGATCCTTTTGAACCACTCGGTAGCCAATGCAAAAAATGGTGTGATCCAACTTATCTGCATAAACAGCGAACTTGTCATTTTCCATAACCAAGCCTAGCTTATGCTCATCAATTTCCTTAAAATGCACATGGTAAGGTAAACGTGTCCCCGAGGTACGAAGGCTAGTCATGACGTATTGCTTAATGCCAACTGGACCATAAACTTCAAGGTCAGTTTGTTCTTCACTAGATTGGAAAGAACGACTAGCCAAGAAACCAGGTAGACCGAAGATATGGTCCCCGTGCATATGTGTGATAAAGATTTTTTTAACTTTACGAGGTTTGATTGTTGTTTCTAAAATTTGACGTTGGGTTCCTTCCCCACAGTCAAACATCCAGACTTCGTTGATTTCATCGAGTAGCTTCAAAACCAGACTCGATACATTACGAGCCTTGGATGGCTGTCCGGCGCCCGTCCCTAAAAATTGTAATTCCATGACTTTCTATACTTTCTATCTATCGTTTTTCTTATTTCTGGACAACATAAGCCAGGCATTCACGCTGAGCAAATCCACAATAAACAGTTTGCCCTTTATATTGAGACAAAAGTTCCACTAATTCATCTTGATTAAAGCTAGCCAACTTAGTGACATTTCCCTTCAGTTTAGTTACACGGCTTAGTAACTGAGTCTCTGGTGTCAACTCTTCCAATACTTCTTCGTTAAAATCAACCTTGGCCATCTTAATTTGAGTACCTTCAAGATAAACCTTATACTGCGGGAAAACTTGAGCAAATTCAAACAAAATGCTAGCCGTTGGAACCTCTGAATGCTCTGCAAAGACTAGGGCTACTTCATCGGCATTTTCATAGCAAAAACCATAAGATTTTCCTGACAAATTGAGACGAATAAAAGGCTTGTGCTCATCAAAAGATGGTGCAGGGTTAAAGAGGTTCAACTCTTTTGAAAGTTCCAGGTAGTAATCCGTCGCTGCTTCAGGAGATTGTTTCTGGTAAATCTCTGCAAAATAAGCATTAATCACGCTTGGTGGTGGCGTAATAAAGGCCATTTTTTGACTGTCCGAAAGGTCTGATAAGGTATTTTCCAGATAGACCTTATCTAAACTTGTGAAACCACAATATTTTAAAGCTAAATCCATATAATCAGTCATAAAATTCTTCCAATTTCCATTTATTTTTCGGTGAAATATAGCCTGTAATTTCTTCCACTTCTGTCTCGAAACTATAGCTATCTAGCAAGGCTAATTGACTCAACTGATAAAGTTTATAAGCTTGGTCCTGATGTACCTTAATACTAAAGTGTTCAAAAATCTGTTGAATTTCATCAATCAAGAGTCTTCTGAGAGCCTCACGACTTCCCTTGTCACGTGCTGAGAGACGAACATTAGGAAAGACTGTTGCTACCAAGTTATCCGCTACATCCATCTTATTGTAAATTGCTAAGCGAGGAATATCAGTCATGTCTAAGTCTTTGAGAATGTCTAAGACCACCTTTTCGTGCTCTTCGTGGTTAGGGTCACTCGCATCAATGACAAGCAAAAGAAGGTCCACATTACGACTTTCTTCAAGTGTTGACTTAAAGGCAGCAACCAATTCAGTTGGCAAGTCTTGGATAAAACCAACCGTATCTGTCAAGGTCACTTTAAACTGATCTTTTAAGTAAATTTTCTTAGTCGTTGCATCCAAGGTCGCGAAAAGTTCATTGGCCTCATACTGCTTATCATCCGTCATAAGGTTCATGATTGTTGACTTCCCAGCATTGGTATAACCTATCAAGCCAATTTTAAAGGTACTTGAATCAACACGCTTTTCGCGAATAGTTTCTCGGTTCTTCTCAACAATCTTTAACTGGCGTTCAATATCAGCAATCTGGTTACGAATCGAACGACGATTGAGCTCCAACTGACTTTCACCAGGTCCACGGCTACCAATGCCCCCTGCTTGACGGCTGAGCATAATCCCTTGACCAGCCAAACGAGGCAACATGTACTTAAGCTGAGCTAGGTGTACCTGAAGTTTACCTTCATGGCTTCTAGCCCTCATGGCGAAGATATCCAGAATTAATTGCATGCGATCAATAACTTTCACGCCAAATGCCGCTTCTAGATTGGTATTTTGACGAGGCGTTAAACGGTTATTGACGATGACAGTGCTAATCTCATCCGCATCCACCATGGCTTTAATTTCTTCTAATTTTCCTGAACCTACAAAAGACTTACTATCATAGCGTTCACGTTTTTGGGTATAGCTAGCTACAACCTCTGCTCCTGCTGTTTTGGCAAGACTGGCAAGTTCCTCCATGGACATGTCAAAATGCTCTGTTTCTTGCAATTCAACACCTACTAAAATAGCACGTTCTTGTTGTTTGGCTGTCTCTATCATAGCAAACCCCTTTTCGAAATAGTCGACTTCTATTATACCATAGGCAGGGGCAAAGAAAAGGTCACAGACCTTAATTTTTTTCAAAGAAAAACAAGTCGGATTAACCAACTTGCTTCTTCTTAATGTTTACGTGTCGGTTTCTTTTTTAAACCCTTACGACGCTTGCCTTGATGAATGCTTGGCGTATTCTGAGAAATGGTTTGACGCATTTTCTCAGTGGCCTTATCAACCTTATCTTTAGCCTTGCCCAATTCCTGAGTGGCCTTGGTAACACTCTTCGAAGGCTTGTTTTTCTTAGACTTACTCTTAGAAACAGGTTTCACTTGACTAGTTCCAGACGTACGCATACGGCGAGACATAGCCAAAAGAATTTTATTTTCTTCGTTGAGGTTAGTTTGATAAGCCATTGAAAGCACCAAACCAACACCAATCAAGTTAGAGATGAGCGATGAGCCCCCCTGAGAAATAAGGGGCAATGGAATACCTGTCAAAGGAAGAATTCCCACTGCTGCCCCAATATTTTCAAAAATATGGAAGACAATCATCATAATAAAACCTGTAGAAATAAACGTATAGAAACGATTGTTAGACCTGAATGTCACCCGCAACATGCGATAAATAAGAAAGAGATAGGTTAGAAGAACCAATCCACCACCTACCAAACCAAAGTCTTCCCCAATAACTGTGAAAACCATGTCACTCTCACGAACCGGTACGTTCAATTCCAGGTGATTAAAGCCTTTACCATAGATTCCTCCAGTACCAATCGAAATCATCCCTCGTGTCTGTTGAAAGGCGATACCATCTGCATAAGTGAAGGGATCCAACCAAGCTGAGATACGGTTAATCTGGTAGGTTTGTACCCCCATCTTGAGCATAGCTTCCTTACCCCAATCTGTGGTAAATACCATTACAAACAAGCCTAATCCCACTGCAAAAGCTAGAACTATCGGCAAGATAATACGCCAGGATATCCCCGAAACCACTACAATACCGGCTAAAATAGCCAAAAAGACTAAGGCTGTTCCCATATCTCCTTGAAGAACCAGTAGACCTAAGACAGGAAGCGTGACTGCAACATATTGGAAGAGCAGTAGCCAGTCATCCTGGAGGTTGGTCACTTCCTTACCTTGCTTTGCCCAAACACCTATTCTCGATAGAAAGAGGATGTAGGATATCTTCATAAACTCAGATGGTTGGAAGAGGGTGACTGATCCAATACTGACCCAGTTTTTTGCTCCCGTCGAAGCTACCAAAGCAGGGGAATAGAAAACGAGAGGCAGAACCATAAGTCCCAGGCCAAAAATATAGAGCCAGGGGGTTATCTTCCAAAGAAATTCTGTATTAAACAACATGACAACAAAAGCAAGTACTGAACCTAGAAAAATCCATAGTACTTGCTGAGACATGACTTGCACAAGATTCTTTGGGTAATCAAAATTTGTCGCGATAAATATCGAAACCAAACCAACTAGTAGTAAGATAAGGACTGGTAGGAGAATCGAGTAATCTATCCGACTTTCAATAGTATTTTTTGACTTAGCCATGTGTACTCCAAAATAAAGATTTAGCAAGAGTTATTATACCACTTTTTTGGCCAGACAAATGACCTGAGTGTATAAAAATTAGACAAATTTTACGAAAAAAGCAACCACAAAAGTGATTGACTTCTTTCATTCATTAATCTTAATTTGACACGTAGCCTTTACTTTACCTTGGACGTTGAAGTATACCCATTGCCCTGAAGGAATTTTACCCCAACGATTAATATCCTTTTACCCTGTATGAACATCATAGTAAGAGATTGAGCCATCAGGATTCGTAGCTGTTGCCCCCCTTCACTTGTTTACCAGTTTGGTCAAAGTAAAGATTTTGGTCGTTGATAGTCTGTTCGCCAACAGCAACTTCACCCGTAGCATCAGCATAATACCAGTTGTTATCTCCAGTAGTAAAGAAGGTTGAGACTAACTTATCACCAGTAGCTCCATGGTAATATGAGCGACTGCCATTCGCATTTGTTGCAAGGGCCCCTTTAACCTGTTTACCATCAGTAGCAAAGAAGAGTTTTTGACCGTTGATTACTTAAACTCAAGTAACGACATTACTCTTATCATCAGCATAATACCATTTATCATGATTAGTAGTTTCGAATCATAGGAATGATGGGTATGCAAATGGTTATCACGAATAGACATAACTACTCCTTATTTTTCAAATACATTGTAAGCTGCTTATGGGCCAACCAAGTCAAACTCACCATCAACCCCTCATAAATAATAAAGAAAATCACAAAACATTGAAGGAAATACTCTTCTGGTAAAACATTGATAATCGGATCCAAGATTGGATTAAAGAGCCAACTGCTATCCCCAGGAAAGAGGGCTTCATGAAAGAGCGTAAAAAACTCATCAAATCCGAGAAAAACTCCCACAACCCCAATAAGGATTGGTAAAACAGCTAAACTCATATAAAGACTACGATAAAGACCAAAGGTGCTCTTCTTCACATTTCGCCAGAGAGAAGTTGCTGCGGGATAAGCCAGTAGAATAACAAGCCCCTGTACCAAGTGAAAGAGCCACTTCACATCATGAAAATGCTTTAGCCCACTCTCCGACGATGGAAAATCAGGCATAGCCAGATGACCAACCCAAGGAAAGGTCAGGTAATGCATGAGGACATTGAAATTATGCCAGAGCTCTGTCTTACCAAGAATAATATAGTCCAAAAGATGCATCCAGTCAATATCAAAATAATAGAATCCCCATGCCAGATAAATTGTCACCAGAATAGACAAGGCCAAGAGCCAAATCGGAGTCAGTACAGCTTCAATCTTAGTTCGCGTCAAAATCCCACTCCGCTAGACTAGCAAGTACGTGGTCTGGTTTGACAGGTAGACCTGCAACCTCTTCCGCCTTGGTGAAGCCAGTTGTCACAAGTAGTGTTGGAAAGTCATTTTTAATGCCAGCTGTAATATCAGTCAAGTAATTATCACCAACCACGGTAGTCTGGTTACGTTCTGTCCCAAGGATATCTAGGGCTTTATTCATGATGACTGCTTCAGGTTTACCAATAATGATTGGTTTCACACGAGTTGCTGCCTCGATAAGGGCCAAGAGGGAACCAGCACCTGGAAGAAGGCCGCGTTCTGTTGGGATATTCAAATCTGGGTTTGTCCCAATGAACATAGCTCCTTTATGGATGGCAAGCGTTGCTTTTACCAACATTTCATAAGTGACTTCACGGTCCAAGCCCACCACAACATAGGCAGGATTTTCCTCATCTACCGTATACCCCGCTTCCGCAATTGCAGATTTAAGCCCAGTCTCACCGATAACATAAACCGTCTTGCCACGATTAATATCGTTCATGTAGTCAACTGTCGCCAAAGTAGCTGTGTAAATGGTCTCAAGAGGCGTTTCCAATTCGCACTGATTACGCAAAAGTTCTTGGACCATCTCTGGTGTACGCATACTGTTATTCGTCACAAAAAGATAGGGAATCTGACGCTTCTGCAACTCCTTAACAAAGGCCTCTCCCTCAGGAATGCGGTCCTTCCCCTTGTAAATAGTTCCATCTAAATCAATCAAATAACCTTTATATGTCATCTTACTTGTCTCCTATTTCTTTCCATTGGATAATAGCCTGAGCATGAATATTGCCATCCACACAAATTTGGTGTTGACTGCTCAAACTTTCTTGGTCAAACTCGTAACCTGAATAAATTTCTGATCCATGATGAATTTCCTTAACATACTTGAGGTCAATATGGGTTGGTGTATACTTGGTCAAAAAATCCAAATCGAAAACATCCAACATCCACTCCAAGTACTTGCTATTATTAACGTGACCATTCATGTCTAGGTCAAAATAACGCACACGATAAAGTGTCTCAATTGGATTTTCCAAAGCCTTATAACGAGGGCTTCTAAGCAACTTTTTAGTCTTATCAGCCCCATAAGGTGCTACCACCTCATCTGGCACTTCGGCTACCTTACGCGTTTCATAATCCATAAGGGCAAAAGTAGTCTTAAAGAGCATGATTTGCTGACCAGCTTCATCTGTGATGTAAAAATTACGGTAACAGAAAATCTTATTATAGGAAATAGCTTCCGTTTTAATCGTCACCTTTTCATTGTAGCGAGGCAAACGGTCAATCTCAATCGCATAGTCTGTCACAATCCAAACCAGACCGTATTTATCAAAAACTTCCTTATCCGTATTCCCCAGAGACTCTGACTGCATACCTGATACTTGCAATGAAAAAGCCAATAAGTGTGGTAACTTCACCTGATGCGTGATATCCGTCTCATAAAACGGAATCTGATAAGGAATACTAAATTTCAATCCCATCTAATCCTCCAAGATAAATTGCTCAGCGACACTATCTCCCAGAAAGAGTCCTCGTTTGGTCATACGAACAACCTCTGGATCCTTAACTAAGAGCCCATCTGCCTGTAGTTTTTTCACGATGTCTCCATAAGTATCCGCAAATGATAAGCCAAACTTCTCTTCAAACCGTTTGATAGACACACCCGACTTTTTACGTAAACCAAGGAAAAACTCCTCCTCCATCATCTCCGCCTTAGTCAGATGCTCCTCCTGAAGTCTCGCATGACCATCCTCAGCTATAGCCTTTAGATAATGCTGGATAGGTCCTCTATTGCGATAACGAACACCATTAACATAACCAGAGACTCCAGCACCAACACCATAATACTCATCATTATTCCAGTACATGAGATTGTGACGACTCTCCATCCCAGGTTTGGTAAAGTTGGAAATCTCATAATGCTCAAAACCATTTTTTTCCAACTCTTGGATAATATAGTTAAACATCTCTGCTTCCAAGTCCTCTGTTGGCAGATTGAGCTTACCCCGACGCATCTTATTCATAAAGACCGTGTGATGTTCCAATATCAAGCTATAGAGACTTAGATGTGGAATATCCAGTTCCAGTGCCTTTCTCACATTTTCCTTGACCTGATCCATGGTTTGACCAGGTAGTGCATAAATGAGGTCAATGGAAATATTATGAAAACCAGCAGCCTTTAAGCTATCAATACTTTCATAAATCTGTGCCTGATTGTGACTGCGACCAATTTGACGCAAGTGCTTGTCATCAAAGGTCTGAACCCCTAAAGATACGCGATTAACAGCTGATTTTTTGAGCACCTCAATCTTATCAACCGTCAAATCCCCAGGGTTGGCCTCAATGGTAAACTCCTCTAACATAGACAAATCCAAATTCTTCTGAAGATGACTTAAAAGGTAGTCTAATTGTTCCGCAGAAATAGCTGTCGGTGTCCCCCCACCAATATAAAGGGTACGAAGCTCCTTGATATCTGAAAGCTCCCACTCACGAATCAAAGCCCGTAGGTAGTCATCAACGGGCTGATTTTTAATAAATACCTTGGAAAAGTCACAATAATAACAAATTTGTGTGCAAAATGGGATGTGCACATAAGCTGACGTTGGTTTTGTTTGCATGTAACTATTCTACCATTTTTAAGCAGAAATGAGACCTTGAAAAACAAGAGTTTATAGCCAAAAAAGAAGCTACCTCTTCAGATAGCTTCTTTACTTTATTTTATTAATGAGAATGGGAAAGCATTGTAGTTGCTATAATCAAAGGTTGGTCCCAAATCAGAGATAAATTGAACTGGCGTGTAAGTGCCATTTTCAAGAATAAAACCAGGCTTAGCTTGGAAACCAGTTCCCCCTAGTCCTGTAATACCAGGAAGCAAGGTTGAAAAATCTCCATCTTCCCAAACATAGAGATTACCAGAAATTTGAACGGCTTTTGCAGTTGTACAGCTTTGACGATAAAGTTCGTAATCAATATTGAAATTAGCTTTTGAAGTAATGTTGACATCAGCATCAACTGTAAAACTAATATCTGTTGCTTGGGGACTTGTACCAGTCCAAGTTCCAACCAAGGCTGCTGGGACAGGAGCGTCACTTTGAGTATCAGGTGTTGCTTGACTAGACTTGTTTGACTCAGATGCAGCACTGCTACTTGTTCCTGCTTAACCATCAGTTTCAACTGTGGCTTGAATTTTTGAAGAGTTAGCTTCAGGAGCACTCGCTTCTTCTTGACCTTGAGAATACTTTGAAGCTGAATTCTCTGTCTTAGTCTTTTTAGCAGACTGCTTCTCAGATGTTTTTGTTTTAGCAGACGACTTCACTACTTTAGAAGTTGAAGTTGTAGAAGATGTTGCAGTGTCTTTTTCTGACTTAAAGCCACATCCGACAAGTGCTGTAGAAACAGCTACAGACAACAAAACAAGGGAACAAACACGAATAACTTTTCTTTTCATTTTCATAAACCTATTTTCGATATGTCAATTATATCTATTTTGTTACAGAAATAAAGTATTTTGTGTAATTTTGTAACATTTATGTAATTGTTTGTGTCGCTGTTATAAATTAATGTGGTATATATAAGTAAAAAAGTCTATCATCACCTATAGGAATGATAGACTTCGGGATATGATCTAAGCATTTCTTATCTGCTAGAGGTATCCTAATTACTATTTGTCTTCTCTTTCAATATAACCCCATATGGAGAGAAGGTTGAAGCTATCCTTCAAGATAATAATGCGATTACCACCATTTACAACGATATAATAGTATGACTTTCTCGCATCGTGGTAGATGTCATTAACACTCTTAGCATGATACCATGTGACTTAAGAGACTTCTGTATTTTAGCAAACTCTTTTTGCACCTTACCATTATCTACGCTGCCTGATTGATCCGCCAGATATTCTTTTAAAGGCTTAGCAATTAAGATATCTAAAGGCTTAACAATTAAGATATCTATATCATCAGAATCTGTAGTCATAACACCATTTTCAGAGATAGTCACTTCTCCTTCGGCGTCATCATCCTCATCAAATGTCTTCCAGTTACCAACAAAGGCTTTTGGAACCTCTGCCTTATGAAAAAGACATTTCTTTTTTAATCTTTGGTTCTTCTTGATCCGTAGTAGAGATCTGATAAGGTTAAATCTCGAACTAAGTTTGTCCCATCCTTCTGAATCAGATTATAGCAGACAAACCATTCCGTCTTAACCAGTATGATCTCTTTGGTCTGTAATTGATATTTCTTGTCAAAATCAGCAATAGTTTTTAGTTTTGAATTACTGACATCTTCCAAACTTACTTCAAACTACTGTCTAACTTTATTACCAATAGATATTTCTTTGATTTCTTCTTCCCTATAACCTACAACAAGTTTTTGACTTCTTCCCACTTAAATCATAAACCAAACCAACATTATCATTAGTTACCCACAAACCTCCCTAGTTTTTTCCTTTGGAAGAAAACAAAAAGAGGCCAAGACTTGTTGCTAGGACAAGAAATATAGCAATCCCAAGACCAATAAAAGTCTTCTTCCCAAACTTTTTCTGCTTAACAAAGACCATTTGCTGTGAATAAGCTGGGTTGACCATTTGATTTGGTAAAAGCATGGCTCCTTCAGTCACGGAATTTCCATTGTTGGAAAAAGTAGCTTGTTTTCCTTCCATAAGAAATTCACCATTTAGAAGGGCCTGCTGACACTCCTGAATAGTGGGTTTACGATTATTAATCGCGTCAAAATATTCAATCCATTCTTTTCTATTCATCATCTCTCCTAACAGTTCATAATAGAAAAATCTATCACTAGCTTAGAAGTGATAGATTTTTCTATTATTTAAGCACTTCTTGTGTCTTAGCGTAGTTAGCTTCAACAGCTTCTTTTTCGGCTTTCCACCAGTCTTGGTGATCTGTATACCACTTGATTGTTTCTTCCAAACCTGATTCAAAGTTTGTGAATTGTGGTTCCCAACCAAGTTCTTCACGCAATTTTGTTGAATCAATAGCGTAACGCAAATCGTGACCAGCACGGTCTGTTACACGGTCATATGCATCTTTTGGTTGACCCATTTTTTCAAGGATAAGCTCAAGAACTTCCTTATTGTTCTTTTCACCATCGGCACCAATTAAGTAAGTTTCACCGATACGACCTTTAGTGAGGATAGCCCAAACACCAGTTGAGTGGTCGTTAGTGTGAATCCAGTCACGGACGTTTTTACCTTCACCATAAAGTTTTGGTTTAATTCCTGACAAGATATTGGTGATTTGACGTGGGATGAATTTTTCGATGTGTTGGTATGGTCCATAGTTGTTTGAGCAGTTTGAAATAGTTGCTTTAACACCAAATGAACGAACCCATGCTTTAACGATAAGGTCTGAAGCAGCCTTAGTTGATGAGTATGGTGATGAAGGGTTATATTTTGTTTCTGCTGTGAATTTTTCACCAGGACCTTCACCATGTCCAGGGAGATCTTCGCGCAATGGAAGATCACCATACACTTCGTCTGTTGATACGTGGTGGAAACGAATATCATATTTACGAGCAGCTTCCAAGAGTGTGTAAGTACCAATGAAGTTTGTGTGGATAAATGGTGATGGGTCGTTCAATGAATTATCATTGTGGCTTTCAGCCGCATAGTGAACGATAGCATCAGCCTTAGCAGCCAATTTATCAACCAACTCAGCGTCAGCAATGTCACCAACAACCAATTCAACACGGTCACCGAGGATTTCTTCAATGTTGGCACGGTTACCAGCGTAAGTGAGTTTGTCAAGGACAGTCACATGTACGTCTGGATGATTGTTGTAGACATAGTGTACGAAGTTTGAACCGATGAAACCTGCGCCACCAGTTACGATGATGTTTTTATATTCAGTCATTTTTTCTCCAAAAAATATTTTTTTCTTAATCGTTCCTTTCGCTAGTGAGGGACGCCAGCAACTCTTCGGTTTCATAGCTAAATCCGAAGCCAAAGTCTCCGGATTTCCCTACAAGATTCCCTTAGGGAATCTTGTTTCCACTAGCGCAGGAACAATCCTACCAGGCTCCTTGCAGTCACAAAAATGCTGCGCAAGGTATATTTTTACAAATCTTCTGCTCTTAGTGGTCTTACGTCTTTGAGCAATGGGTGATTTTTATCTGCTTCTGAGACTTCTGCCTCTTCCAAGCTTTCCCACTTGATATCAAGGCTTGGGTCAGCATAGTTGACAAAGGCGTATTTAGGTTTCAGCTCAAGTGCCCAGTAATCGTTCACAAGGTAGCTGTAAGATACTTTGTCAGACAAAACTTGGAAACCATTGGCAACACCACGAGGAACAAAGATTCCTTTTGAGGCATCAATAACAGTTTGGTAAGTATTCCCAAATGTTTCGCCTTCACGGAGGTCAACCCATGTTCCAAGCACCTTTCCTTCATCTGCTACTGAGATGTATTTATCCCAAGGCTCAGCGTGCAAGCCACGCAAAACATTTTTACGTGAGAAAGAAACGTTATTTTGTAATTTTTCTTCTGCAAAGAATGACTCTGGAAAACCAAGTGGCAACATCTTTTCCTTTTGGAAGTTCTCCTTGAACCATCCACGGTTATCTCCATGAACAGGAATATCAAATTCAACCAGACCTGGGATAGCATCAATCTTGCGAGCAGCTAGTTCTTTACCAAAAAATTGTTCAGTCATTATGCTTCTCCAATCAAACGGAGCAAATATTGTCCGTATTCGTTTTTCTTAAGTGGTTGTGCCAATTCAAGAACCTGTTCTTTAGTGATATAACCCATGCGATAGGCAATTTCTTCAAGGTTAGCTACTTGGACATTTTGCAAACGTTGAACTGTCTCGATGTACTGAGCAGCTTGCAAGAGACTTTCATGAGTGCCTGTATCTAACCAAGCAAAGCCACGTCCCATAAGCTCAACAGAGAGATCTCCACGTTCTAGGTAAGCCTTGTTAACATCCGTGATTTCAAGTTCGCCACGAGGACTTGGCTTGATATTTTTGGCAATTTCCACAACATCATTGTCATAGAAATAAAGACCGGTTACAGCAAAGTTTGAGTTTGGATGCTCAGGTTTTTCCTCGATGGAGATGACATTCATATTGTCGTCAAACTCAACAACACCAAAACGTTCTGGGTCCTTAACTTGATAACCAAAGACTGTAGCACCTTTTTCCTTAGCTTCAGCACGTTGAAGCATGGCAGAAAGGCCATTGCCATGGAAAATGTTATCCCCGAGGACAAGGGCAACACTATCGTCACCAATGAAGTCTTCACCAATGATAAAGGCTTGAGCCAATCCATCTGGACTTGGTTGTACTGCGTAAGAAAGGGAAATACCGAACTCAGAACCATCACCAAGGAGCTCTTCAAAACGTGGAAGGTCCTGTGGGGTTGAGATGATGAGGATTTCCTTAATACCAGCCAACATAAGCGTTGATAGTGGGTAATAAATCATTGGTTTATCGTAAATCGGCATCAGTTGTTTTGATGTAGCACGAGTCAATGGATATAAACGCGTCCCTGAACCACCTGCAAGAATAATACCTTTCATAAGAAGGCTCCTTTTTTCTCTAATATATTACCTATATTCTAGCATTTTTCAGCCCTCTTGTCACGGTAAACCCCATGTTCTTAAGCTTTCATTAAGAAAATCACAAGTATCCATTTTCTTAATCCAATGAAAAAAGGATTTCGATTGAAATCTTTTAGATTGAAGATAACCTCCTGTAGCACTTTCCTTAGAAAGCGTAATCATCATCTTCCTCAGTGCCTTTGTGCACTCATCCAGTCAAAGATAATGTTATAGGTTTGCCCATTAACACTAGCTCGAGAAACCACCGCCTTAGGTTGGGCCAGTGGCTACCATACCACTATAACCATCCCAATTTTTCGTATTTTCAGGATGCTGAACGTCAATCACCTTGTCATGGAAGAAATAAATCCAAGCCCATGCCCATCATACTCTGTCCCGGGAAGATCAGTTCCAGTAGCTGTTTCAAAGTAAGAGAACCACTTGTTAGTAGCTCCAGAGGTAATCGAGCTCTTATATAGATGCAAGACACTATTTTCTGGTTGTACTGTTGCGTCTGCCTTTGTGTGAATCAACCACATAGGCTGGTTCTTCAGTTTATCAATTCCAGATTGGTCAACAGTTAATGGCGCTGCAATGGGAACGAGAGCTGTAAAATAATCTGGATAGGTTGCTCCCATGGTCAAGACCATACCACCACCATTTGAAACTCCCACAAGATAGATTCGTCCCTTATCTACCTCTGGGTGATTAGCTAGGTAGGTATCAATGGTCTCTTTGAGTTGGCCAGCATTATTCGACCCCCAAGGTGTCTGCGTTTAAACAGCTAGAACATTAACCCCACGCGCCTGATCACCAGTTGTTAAGAAATGCCCTTGAATATCAGGCTGGGTAAGCGCATAAACGTCATTTGAAAGCAGGGGAATATTCATATCTGTCACTCTTTCACCAATGCCGTGTAACCTGACTATCAATGGTTTGGTGCTATTCCCCGTACCGGTCTGAGCACTATAAGCCGCGTATTACATGTTATCTAACTGTCCTCGCTCGTCGAAAACCTCCATCGTTGGCATCAAACGATTGTTGATGGCATCTTGCTCAGATGAAACCATCTGCGACTGACTACTGCCTTCTGCCACTACTGACAAATCTTTCATTGACACCATATAACTTTCAGCCATTGATTGGTCCAAGTAGTAAGGTTAAAATACATAGGTTCAGCATTTCCACCCATGTTGTAGCGATTATAAGACGGCAAACTCAACTCAAGCGTAACGTACTTACTGTTGTCATAATAGACCACATGCCCCTGATCATCAGACACATAAGAGTTCGTTACCTGACGACTGACCCCTGCTGTTGTAACCCGAGTTGAGCTGTGGATAACCTCTGGAGTGACCTTCTGATTAAATTCAAAAATGACTTTGGTTACAGCAGGACCAAACTCATGACTCTCAAGGACAATACTTGTCTTTGTCACAACCACGTCTTCTGCTGCCCCTGCTTTGACAGACAAGCCCAAACTGATGGCTAGCAAGGAAACAAAGACTATCACATATACTTTAACTTTTTGGAATATAGTTCCTCCCCTTTTTATTAGTATTCATCTACAATCGATGAACAGTTACTATTTTATCATTTTTTAATTAAATAAGAAGTAGATACAAAGAAAATCTAATAAAAAGAATCAGCTAGCATCCCCAAATAGGGAGAAATAGCTAACTGATTTATAAATTTTAATATATTGGAGGGTTTTAATACTATTAGTCTTTTTTCTTGACGTACTGAGCCACTGGATAATCTGCACTGTCCAAGCTGCCAGGTCGATTCATGGCCAAATCAACCAGATTTTTTCCAATCAGTGGCCCTGTTGTGAGCCCTGAAGATCCTAAACCAGAAGCAACAAAGAGACCCCCAAGCTCTGGAACTTCTCCAAAGAAAGGAGAGAAATCACTTGTGTAGGCTCTAGTTCCCACACGTTCTGAGAAGGACTTAGCCGTACTTAAGTCAGGGAAATAGGTCTTAGCTTCTTCCTCTAAACTTGCAAGTACAGTCTCATCAACTGTCAAATCAAAGCCTTGGTCATTTTCGTGGCTGGCTCCTACCGAAATCTTTCCACCAGGAAAGGGAATGACATCTAATTCACCCTCTGGCATCAGAACTGGTAATTTACCAGTATCCATGCCCTCAAAGAAATAGTCACGCAATTGGCCTTTTTGAGGGCGAACGTCTACTTCAAAACCAAGGGGTTCAAGCGTTTGACCTAACCAGGCACCACAAGCGAGAATGACCTTATCAAAAGTTTGACCATTAATCTCGTAGGTGCCATTATCAAGAGGGGAGAGTGTGACTGGCCC
The DNA here is from genome assembly GCA_003521145.1 of Streptococcus sp. Taxonomy (GTDB): domain Bacteria; phylum Bacillota; class Bacilli; order Lactobacillales; family Streptococcaceae; genus Streptococcus. The sequence continues at coordinate 32,616 of DOTL01000069.1, forward strand.
CTCCACCTTTTCAAAACCAGAGGCCTCAATCAAAGTAGCTGTCAGTTCTGCCCCCTCCACTCTGGCTCCTCCAGAAGCATAGAGATAACGGTCAAATCCAGTGAATTCAGGGAGGTCGGAAGCATCTTTTATAGAGAGTTCACCAATAATAGGTGATTCTTCTAGCCTCGTTTCTGCATGCTGATACAAACCGTCCAACTTACTATCGTCTTTCTTGAGAAGGGCTACACCAGACTGATCATAGAAGCTCGTGTCGTAACCATCCTTTTCAAGATCTGAAACTAAATCTTGGTAAAAATCGGCTCCCAAACGGGCCATGCGATACCAGGCCTTATTACGACGCTTGGAAAACCAGGGGCTGATAATCCCTGCTGCCTCCTTGGTTGCTTGCCCGAGACCATGATCAAATACTGTAACCTCTACGTCTTTTTCTTTTGATAAGTAGTAGGCAGCCGTTGAACCGACGATACCTGCACCAACAATTGCAATTTTCATTTTTTACTCCATCTATTTGAAAAGAGCTGAGTCCTATATCAATAGGCACAGCTCTCTAGTATTTTTAACCTAGGGCCACGTCCATGACCATCATGACAACAAAGCCAGCCATGAGCCCAAAGGTTGCGACGTCAGTATTACCATTGGTTTGTGATTCAGGAATCAATTCCTCCGTTACCACAAAAATCATGGCACCAGCCGCAAAGGCCAAAGAAAGCATAAGGAATAATCGCCGTCATCCACATGACAAGAGCAGCTTACAGCACCTATTGGCTCAACAATGGCTCACATAGATTCCCAATTAAAGGCCTTGATACGAGATTTTCCATCTGCCCGAATAGGAATAGAGAGGGCTGCACCCTCAGGGACATTCTGCAGACCAATACCTATAGCTAGACCAATGACTCCCATAAGACCCGCGAGTGTCATATTCCCACCAGCTAGGGCACCAAAGTTACAACAACCGCTAATCCCTCTGGAAAATTATGAATGGTGATGGCCAAAAAGACCACATTTTGATGTAAAAGACAAGTCACAAACACATCCTCCTAAAAATGGTCAAAAGGATTAGTTGAGGACTGACTCTCAAGTATGGTCATATTCCAATCATGCTCACGTTTCCAAGCCTCAAGTTTCTCAGCAATCTTTGAGATAAAGAGGGCTTCAATATGGTGTCCAGGGTCAATAGCCAAAAGACCATTAGTAATCATTTCTTGTCCTGTATGGTAGTAAACATCACCAGTGATAAAGACTTGAGCTCCCTTTTTCAAAGCATCCTTGTAAAATCCTTGACCGCTACCACCACAAATAGCCACACGGCTAACAAGAGGATTGTCATGGTCATAACGAACCAAGCGAACACTGTCCAAGCCAAAAACAGCTTTTACTTTAAGAGCAAGTTCTTCAATGGTCTGAGGCATGATATCACCCACTCGACCGATTCCATAATTTTCAGAAGTCTGTGTTAAATAAGTAGTGTCTTTAATATCAAGTAAGTCACAGAACCAATCATTAAGGCCATCATTAACAACATCAATATTTGTATGACTCACATAGACTGCAATATCATGCTTAACCAGGTCAAGCAAAATACCTCGGTCAGGGGAAGAGACCAAATCCTTAACTGGACGGAAAATTGGAGCGTGTTTAGTAATGATGAGGTCCACACCTTTTTCGATGGCCTCAGCTACTGTATTTTCACGAACGTCCAAGGTAACCATGACCTTCTGAATCTCCTTGTCAAGACTGCCAATTTGCAAACCAACCACGTCACCTTCCATGGAAAGCTCCGGTGGACAAAAGCTTTCATAAGACTTGATAAGATCACTAGCTAACATGGTCCAAAACCTCCTTAATGGTTTGAATTTTTTCTTCAAGAACTGCACGGTCATCCTGATTGGCAAGGGGAATAGACCCCAAGGCAATCTCTAATTTATTAATTTCACGTTGCCATTTGAGCTGGAAAACCTGAGACTGCTCTTTCATAAGATGAGGGCCAAAGCGAATCTCCCTCTCTGAAAGGTTCATTTGACCAGCTTCTGCCACTATGATTTCGTAATATTTGCCATTTTCAGTCATAATGGCTTCTGCAACAATAGTAAAACCATTTTCCATCAACCAGATACGGAGATCATCTTCCCGATTATTTGGTTGCAAAATCAGACGGTCTACGTCCTTAAGTTTGTCCTTTCCAGCATCAAGAATATCCGCAATAAGACGTCCCCCCATACCACAAATCGTGATAGTTGTAACGGCATCATAAGGCTCAAAGGCAGCTAAGCCATTCGCCAAGCGCACGTCGATTTTATCATTAAAACCAGAAGCTGAGACATTTGCGAGAGCTGATTCATAAGGACCCTTTACCACTTCGCCAGCAATGGCTGAAGTAATCAAGCCCTTTTTAAGTAGATAAATTGGAAGATAGGCATGATCACTTCCTACATCCAAGAGTTTTGCGCCTTTAGGAACGTAGGTTGCTACGTCCTTGAGACGTTGAGATAATTGTACGTACATGTTTCATCTTTCTATTTTTTAAGTCTCTTCAATTATATCAAAAAAGGAGGTCAGTAAGAAACGCTTTTAACACATTTCCTAACAACTTCCTTTTTGTTTATACTTTTTCGTCCGTAAAGACGAAGAATTTTGAAATAATATAGTTCAATACAATGATAAGGACCTGAGCAAATAGGCTCTCGATACCATTTACCCATGCCTGACTATGGCCAACAAATTGACCAATAATCTCTGGATAAGTATCTACCAAGAAATAGGCTAATGCCAAATCCAAGACCAAGGTCAAAAAGCGAGCACCCACAAACTTAACAAAGCGCGTGACCATACCTGTCTTTTCCTGATTAAAGACAAACATGTCATTTGTAAAAAAGGCAAAGATAATGGCAATCGCATTTGCTAAGACCGCTGAAAGTGTTCCTTGTTGGGTAAACTGGAAAATCAAAGTACGACTGACCATGTAGACCAAAGTTGCCAAGACACCAAAGAAAAGGTACTTGAAAACTTCGGTAGCCATGAAGACTCTCAGTTTAGCTATCATACTTAGTCCAATCCAATTTCTGCACGAACAACATCAGCAATCGTATCAACGTAGTAGTTCACTTCATCATCTGTTGGTGCTTCTGCCATAACACGAAGGAGAGGCTCTGTACCACTTGGACGAACCAAGATACGTCCATTACCAGCCATCTCAGCTTCCATTATTTCAATGATAGCGGCAATTGCAGGAACGTCCATAGCTTTATCTTTCATGCTATTTTCCACACGGATATTAACCAATTTTTGTGGATAGATAGTCACTTCTGAAGCCAATTCAGACAAGCTCTTACCTGTTTCAACCATGACTTTAGTCAATTGGATTGCTGTCAATTGACCATCACCAGTTGTGTTGTAATCCATGATAATAACGTGTCCAGACTGTTCACCACCAAGGTTGTAGCCGTTTTTACGCATTTCTTCGACAACGTAACGGTCACCAACAGCAGTCACTGCCTTGTTGATGCCTTCACGGTCAAGTGCCTTGTGAAAACCAAGATTTGACATAACTGTCGTTACAATAGTATTTTTAGCCAACTCGCCTTTTTGTGACAAATGTTTACCGATGATATACATCACCTTGTCACCATCAACAATATCACCATTTTCATCAACAGCGATGAGACGGTCACTATCACCATCGAAGGCAAGACCAATAGCTGAGCCAGTTTCTTTAACCAAGGCTTGCAACTGCTCTGGGTGTGTCGAACCAACACCAGCATTGATGTTAAGGCCATCAGGTTGGTCACCAATAACAGCGATTTCTGCGTTCAAATCAAGGAAAATGTTACGTGCAGATACCGTAGCCGCACCATTAGCTGCATCCAAGGCAACTTTCACGCCACCAAGGTCAACACCTGTAGCTACCAAGAATTTTTCGTATTTACGAAGACCCTCTGGATAATCCACAAGTGTTCCAAGTCCTTCAGCTGAAGGGCGTGGAAGCGTATCTTCTGCAGCATCGAGAAGGGCTTCAATTTCCGCTTCACGCGCATCATCCAATTTAAAACCATCACCACCAAAGAACTTGATACCATTATCAAGAGCTGGATTATGGCTGGCTGAAATCATAACACCAGCGCTTGCATTTTCTGTACGGACCAAGTATGAGACACCAGGTGTTGCAAGTACTCCAAGTTTGTAGACTTCAATACCCACTGAGAGCAAACCTGCTACCAAGGCAGATTCCAACATCTCACCAGATATACGTGTATCACGTGCCACAAAAACTTTAGGACGGCCAATCTCATGTTGGCTAAGCACATAACCACCAAAACGACCTAATTTAAAGGCCAATTCTGGCGTAAGTTCAACGTTTGCTTCTCCACGAACACCGTCTGTTCCAAAATATTTACCCATAATTTTATTATTAGTGCTTGAGCACCAAATCCTCCTTAAACTGTGATGCTGTTTAGCAAGAGTCAATCTAGTGAAATCTATCTATATAAGATTTCGCCAATATTTTCAACCCTTGATTTTAAACATTTTTAATTGGTTACATTTTTATGAGATTAGTCCCTCTCAATCCCATCCATTATACATGAATTTAGGAAAAATGTAACTCCCCTATTTTTGCGTGACTTTTAAGTTAACCTTAACAGTGCCAGGCTGAACCGTAACACCTTCTGACCTAAGGTCTATTGTTTTTGATGTGTCCTTAGTCACTTGGCTAATGTCCACAGGAACTGTGATGCTATCAATCTTATCCATGGCTTCTTGACTACCAACGATAGTCACATCCTCACGATCAAAGCTATAGCTGATGCTAGACACATTGCTAGCCTTATCTCCAGTCAGTTCGACCTTAACAGGAACAGATTTGCTTAATTTTCGTAAACTAATCTTGGCATGCACCTTAGCTGGTGAGATTGAACTTGCTAGAACTGTTCCATTTGCCGAAACGGCTTGAAGGACCAAGTTCCCATCATAATCTTCAGACAGGTTGGAATCTCCTTCCAATACTGCTTGAACATGATCAATCTGGTCAATGATATCTTCACTCGACGTCACCTCTACCTTGGTTTCATCCAGTCTAACTTTTTTAACTTCATAGCCATTTACCAACTTATCTGATGTGATATTAGCTACAACATCAAAGGTCTTGCTGGCTTTTTTACCAATAGTTGCTGTCAAGGTTGATGGCGATACTTGCGCCGACATTCCGGCTGGAAGATCCTTAACCTGAATAGGTACTCGACTGGTTCCTTGACTCAGATTTGACAAATCAGCAACTAATTTAAAGTGACGCGTATCACTACTCGTTTCAGTTGTTAAAGCCAGCTGTGTTGTCGCCGTCAAATAGACTTCGGCATCATAGGAATAACCACTAATAAAGTACTTATCACTATCATATTTAATATCCACAGGAACCGACTCAACGTTTTTTGTAAAGGTATTAGATACACTTGAACTATTATTTTTATTTTGTGAGTTCCCCGACCAGGCTGTAAAAAAAAGTACCACAGCAAAGAAGAGTGCAACTAACATCTGCCATAAACGATCGTTTTTAAAGAAATTTACAAAACGCTTCATTTTTTGCTACCTCCCATCCAACGTTGGAAGAATGACTGACGTGGTTCTTGTTCTTTCAACAAGATAAGACTCAACTCTTGTTCAAATTCTTGAACCGAGAGATCATGGATGAAATTTCTCTTGTAAGCAATGGAAATCGCCCCAGTCTCCTCTGATACAACAAAGGTAAGCGCATCTGTTTGTTCTGAAAGACCAATGGCAGCTCTATGTCTAGTCCCAAACTCTTTGGAAATCTTATTAGATTCCGTCAATGGCAGATAAGAACAAGCCGTCGCAACCTTGTTATCTCTGATGATAACTGCCCCATCATGAAGCGGTGTATTTGGAATGAAAATATTAATTAATAGTTCCCCAGTCACCACCGCATCAAGTGGAATCCCAGTCGCAATCTGCTCTTGTAAGATCTGACTCTGTTCAATAGAAACCAAGGCCCCAATCTTACGAGGAGCCATGTACTTAACAGCTTTAACGTAGGCTTGAACCAACTTCTCGTCTGAGCTAACCTCTTTATTTTGCAAAAAATGCTGAGGCGTCCGTCCAAAGGTTTCCAGTGCAGAACGAAGCTCTGGCGCAAAGATCACAACCGCCGCAATGGCTCCGTAGTTGATGACCTGATTCATCAAATAAGAAATCGTTGTGAAGCCTATAAAATCAGAAATCAGTTTGACTAAAATAAATAAGACAACCCCTTGAACAAGGGTCATAATTTTTGTCCCTCGTAGGGCCCTAATAAAGCGATAAATTAAAAAAACAACAATCAATATGTCCAAACTATTGACGATAACTTTCAGCGGACTATCGAAGAGTGACCGCCAAAAATCAATATCAGTGGACGAAAGTATTCCCATACATATCACACTTTCTTTTAATTTTTAAACAGTTTCTATTATACCACGAATTCTAACTATTTTGAGACTACAATCACTACTTTTTGTGATAAAATAAATTCATGACTATGAAAACTACCATGGGAATTCTGGCGGGTAAAGCTAGCCATTTCGTCCTTTCAAAATTGGGACGTGGCTCAACCCTGCCTGGAAAAATCGCCCTTAAATTTGACAAAGATATTTTAGACACTTTAGCCAAGGATTACGAGATTGTCGTCGTCACTGGGACCAATGGTAAGACTCTGACAACAGCTTTAACAGCAGGAATACTTAAAGAAGCTTTTGGTGAGATTGTGACCAACCCCAGTGGGGCCAACATGATCACAGGAATCACTTCTACTTTCCTAACAGCTAAAAAAGCCAAGTCTGGTAAGAAAATTGCTGTCTTGGAAATTGACGAGGCCAGCCTTCCAAAAATCACTGAATACATCACTCCAAGTCTTTTTGTCTTCACAAATATTTTCCGTGACCAAATGGACCGCTATGGTGAAATCTATACTACTTATCAGATGATTTTAGATGGTGCTGCTAAGGCACCTGAGGCTACTATTTTGGCTAATGGAGACAGTCCTCTCTTTAATTCTAAAGAGGTAGTCAATCCCGTACGTTTCTACGGTTTTGACACTGAAAAACACGCTCCAAAGCTGGCACATTATAATACTGAAGGTATTGTCTGCCCTAAATGTGAAAGTATTCTTCAGTATCGTCTCAATACTTATGCTAACCTGGGAGATTATGTGTGCCTCAACTGCGACTTCCATCGTCCAGAATTAGATTATAAGCTAACAGAGTTGACTAAAATCACTAATACTACTTCTGAATTTGTCATTGATGGACAAGATTACAAGATTAATGTCGGTGGTCTTTATAACATCTACAATGCCCTTGCTGCCGTCTCTGTCGCTGAATTCTTTGGAGTGGCTCCAGAGCAAATCAAAGCTGGTTTTGATAAGAGTCGTGCTGTCTTTGGACGCCAAGAAACCTTTAAGATTGGTGACAAATCATGTACTCTCGTACTAATTAAGAATCCAGTAGGAGCCAGTCAAGCTCTCGATATGATTAAACTTGCAGATTATCCGTTTAGCTTGTCAGTGCTTCTTAACGCCAATTATGCTGATGGTATTGATACCAGCTGGATTTGGGATGCCAACTTTGAAAGCATTCTCGAGATGGATATCCCTGAGATTAACACTGGTGGTGTCCGTCACTCTGAAATTGCCCGCCGTCTTCGTGTGACTGGCTACCCAGAGGAAAAGATTACGCAAGCAGAAAAACTTGAAGATATTATGGCCTTGATTGAAAAACAAGATTGCGATCATGCCTATATCTTAGCAACCTATACTGCCATGCTTGAATTCCGTGATATTCTTGCTCAACGTCATGCTGTCGGAAAGGAGATGAACTAATGACTTTTACTTCACTCAAATCTCCAGAAAATCGTGACTACACCTATGACCTAAATGTTTCCCACCTTTATGGTAATCTACTCAATACCTACGGTGACAACGGTAATGTCCTTATGATAAAATACGTGGGTGAAAAACTTGGTGCTAAGATGACATTCGACATCGTTTCAGTTGGTGATGACTTCGACAAGGACCACTACGACATGGTCTTCTTTGGAGGTGGTCAAGACTACGAACAATCTATCGTTGCCAAAGATCTCCCATCTAAACGTGATGCCATCGGTCAATTCATCCAAGATAATAAAGTGATTCTAGCCATCTGTGGTGGTTTCCAACTCCTTGGACAATATTACATCCAGGCTAACGGTGTCCGCATTGATGGTATCGGTGTCATGGGCCACTACACCCTTAATCAAGAAAATAACCGTTACATTGGTGATATCAAAATCCATAACGAAGAGTTCGATGAAACTTACTATGGTTTTGAAAATCACCAAGGGCGCACCTTCCTTTCTGATGATGAAAAACCACTTGGCAAAGTGGTCTACGGTAATGGTAATAACAAGGAAGATGGTACTGAAGGTGTCCACTATAAAAATGTTTATGGTAGCTACTTCCATGGACCAATTCTTTCTCGTAATGCCAACCTGGCCTACCGTTTGGTCACTACTGCCCTTCATAACAAATATGGCCAAGACATTAAATTGCCAAGTTACAATGACATTCTCTCAAGCGAAGTCGCTGAAGAATACGCAGATACTAAATCAAAAGCAGAATTTGAAAAATAATTCTCTTACACAGAAAAAAGTGAACCTTTGTGGTTCACTTTTTTGTCATATTTACTTCCAAAGACGTCTTTTCTTCAATCTGTCTTCAATTTTTCGATTATCAATCCTTAAAATGGCAATCATATCAAACAAGAGCCAAGTTCGTTTAGGATAAACAATGTATTTTGGAGACCATATTGGAGAGAACTTCTCTTTATAACGTTGGAGCCCACTAAAAGAGTAAAAACGCTGCGCAAAGACATAGACTAAATTAGCAACCTTCTCTTCCAAGAAACTATCTTCTTCAGTACCCACATTCGCGAGTGGAGCCATTCCCATATCAAAGTACTGCTTTCCTTCTGCTTGGAAGTACTGGAAGAGTTTCACAAAGAGATAATCCATGGTGCCTTCAGGTGCCTTTTCAAAGTCATAACGCATAAGGTCAATCGTTGCCACCCGTTTATTTTTGGTTGGCATGATGTTTGCAAAGGCTACAATTTCTCCATCCTCACTCTCCACAATAGCAATCGGTGCCTGCTGCAGATAAGCTTCATCAAAGAAACCAAGAGAGAAGCCCTTCTCCTTACGACCGTTAAGCCAAATATCTGAGACAGCCTTCATTTCTTGCATCTGAGTCTCTGAAAATGGAGGATAAAGTAACTTAAACTGGAAACCTGCTTTTTCGACACGATTGGTTGGCTTACGGAACTTCTTACCATGCTTACCATCAATAGAAAATGTCGTCAAATCAACCATGGCATTTTCCCCAAATTTCATAAAATCAAAGCCATAATCATGAAGCATCAGGGTAATACTCTCATCTGCCTCATAAAACAAGGCTTGTAAATTCCAATCTGATAAGGTCTTCAAGAAAGATTCCCAAGCTGCTCGGTAATAGTTTTCATTACCTATCGGATTTCCCATAAGCACACACTTGTTACTGGTTTGTGCAAATTGGAAAACCACCTGGTCTTGTCCATCAACACGATACCAAAAGAGGCGTTTATCATGTAAATAAGCCAGAGCACTTTCTGATGCACCTCCATATTTCTCAAGAAGAGCTGTGAAGCGTTCATCATCCATGCCTTGACCAAAAGGCCTGCGGGGTTCCAAAATTCTCAAGACTACCCAAACTATGGTTGCAATAATAACTGATGCCAGTAAAATATCAAACCAAATATGAACAAAATGTCCAAGAACATCCCGGTTCTTAGGTGGCAACAAATGAGACCAAAAACCACTGCCACCCAAAACGAGAAGAACCAGAATCGTAAAGGCTAGGAAAAGGAAATCCTTGGTTTTGTCTTCCCAACTATAAATAAAGTAACGATGATGCAACCTCTTTCTGATGATCAACATAAGCACCAAAGAGAGTACAATTAGGAAAGACATGGCCCATGAAATACCATTAAGATTGACATAAATCAAGGCTAAGACAAAGGTTATCAAGGAGGCAACAATAGCACCCTTAACCCTACGTCTAATGAGACGAGCCATGAAAACAAATAGGGTTCCAAATAGGATACTTGGGAATTGCCAAATTAACTGCTCCTGAATAGGATCAAAACGGCTAATAAAGTAGACATTAGCCAAGCGTTCAGGGATTAAGGCAGACAAAATCAAGAAAATCCCTAAAAAACGTAGCAAATATACGAGAAAACGGTGGAGGCTTCCACCAAATACTCGTGAAGAAAGTTTGAAGTATTTCTCGTTGATACGTCCTCCCATGTGTTTGAAAAAGAAGACAACACCAAGGAAAAAGGGAATAACGTAGTAAGTTAAACGAAAGAGCAAGAGCAGACTAACCGCAAGAGCATTGCTAACCCCCATAGAGGTCAGACCGGTAATCACAATCAAATCGAAACTACCAATCCCACCCGGAATCATAGAGAAGATACCAATAATTACCGCTAGTAAATAAAGGGGAATCAGATTATAAAGTGGAACATGTAAGCCCATTAAATAAGCCACACTGACAAAGCTCCCCAGGGCTGTTCCCCATTCAGCTGTCGAAGCTAAAAGAAGACTTAGCATCGTTTTCAACGGTACTTGACCAAAATAGGTTAACTTTTCACGACTAGAAACAAAGAAAATAAAAGGCAGATAAAGGAAAATACCCAATAATAGTAACCAATATTTTCTTAGGTCTGGACTTAGAGGGAAGAACCAAAAGACAGCGAATACCAAACCACTTAAAAGAGATAGGCCCGACATAAAATAAGGCAATAAACGAGAAAGTGCCTTAACACCCGTCTTTTCCTGCCCATCCTCAGAATAAAAGGAATATCGCAGTCCCACATCGACCAAACCAGCAAAACCAGCCAAGTTATTAATGGTATTGACAGCCCAACTTGTTTCTAAGATATAGGATTTGGAATAATCCGTTTCTAGCTCCTTATTCAGTATGATGTCATAAAAGAGCATGGGGGAGACAGCGGCTAGTCCAATGACAGCCATCAAAACAAGATGCCAAATAGACAGACCGGCCAGAGCTGACTCCAGCGACTCTAAAGTGATGGTCCGTTTTAGGCGAACCAATTCTATGACGACAAGAACCGTAATCGAGATAAAGAAGATGGATTTAACGGCTGCTTTTAAAGGTTGAAGTCTCTCTAAAAGACGCTTCATGCCACCACCTCTTTTCGACTAATTCTCACAAGCTCACGAATCATTTGATTAAAGACCTTATATTTACGTTGAGCTAGACGATGTCCTTCACGGCGTTGGACATAGAGCTTGTGAATCGGAAAGAGCTCTGAAATCTCTCTAGAATGTCTAATACTGATAACATCCCTTTGCCCCATAACTACCCAAACAGGATAGGCAGCCTGATGTAGACGTTCCCTATCTAATGGCAAGTCATGAAGCATAAGACCCGTTACCTGAGCCATGATATCCATTTTAGATGAAAATGGTGACAAGGCTTTTAAGCACAGATACTGTAGATAGACCGCGAATCTTGAGCGTCTCGTCAACCCATTAAAGGTCATATTTCCCGCATTAAGTAAGAGTCCCGCAATCCGGTCAGGATAACGACTAGCATAAACCATAGCCAAATTAGCACCGTCACTATGACCGACAAATAAGGCCTTCTTTATATTCAAATATTGCAAAATTTCCTCCAAATCGGCAGCCATCTGTTCAAAGGTCATCTTAACACTCTGACGACTGGACCTGCCTTGATTACGACTATCAATGAAAATTAAACGATAGTCTCGATACAGAATTCCTTGCTTACCAAAATAATTCCCTGACAAATTATTGCCATGCAAAAAAACAATTGGAAAGCCTTTACCGAGATCACGATAATAGATGATTTGACCATCTTTCACTTTGAATTCCATAATATTACCTACCTTTTCACTAACGCATTCTTATACGATAATTAGTCTTATAAGGCATTGGGGCTGATGAATTGGACTTATCTCATTCCAAAACCATCCAACCCTCTTCACTCCATTATAACACTTCCACTAGGCAAGAGTCAGAATATTTGTCCATTTTCTGCAAAAAGAAAAAGCCTTTTCAGACTTCTCCTCTTATTGTTCGAAAGTTTTTTGAGCGATGAGTTTGTTATAGTTTTCTTCATCTTCTTGGTCATCACGGACAACCTTAGATACTGTAAATGATCCTTATGCCATCATGTTGAAAGATGTTGTGTTACGATACACTTTTTTCTTTACTTTGTTCATAAAGTTAGTCACATTTTATATACTAAGACTATTATACCAACAATGTAAGCCTTTCACAACTCAGAACATGAAAAGGTTCTCATCATCCCTTAACTTTGCAATTGTTCTGATAGGTCACTCCACTCTTCCATCAGAGCTTCTTGATTGACTGATAAGTCATCCAGCTCTTTTTGCAAGTCAGATAATTCCGCCACGTCATTCGTTTCAAGCATGGCAGCAGAGATTTCCTCCAAGCGTTCTTCAATAGACTCTAGCTCATTTTCAATTTGCTCAATGCGTCGGCTTAGTTTACGCATCTCTTTTTGATTGGTTTTTTGAGCTTGATAATCACTAGCACCCGCTGAAGCTACTTGGACTTCCTCTGATACTTGATTTTCCTCTGCTTCAAGACGTGCTAACTCATCAAGCTCCGCCTTTTTCTCAAGGTAGTAATCGTAATCCCCAAGGTAAATGGTTGCCCCATCCTCCGAAATTTCCATCACTTTTGTTGCCACACGGTTGATAAAGTAACGGTCATGGCTAACAAATAGAAGCGTTCCATCAAAGTCAATGAGGGCATTTTCCAAGACTTCCTTGCTATCAATATCCAAGTGGTTGGTCGGCTCATCCAGAATCAAGAAGTTATTGTTTTCCATGGATAATTTAGCTAGGAGTAGGCGAGCCTTCTCACCACCGGAAAGCATGGAAACAGACTTTTTGACATCATCACCTGAGAAGAGAAAGGCTCCCAGACGGTTACGAATCTCAACTTCTGGAGTTGTCGCAAAATTATTCCACAATTCATCAAGAACAGTGTTCGACGGTGTCAAGGCAGATTGGGTTTGATCATAATACCCCACTTCAACATTGGCACCATAGGTTGATGTTCCCTTGATAAAAGGCAATTTACCCACTACCGACTTAATAAAGGTTGTTTTCCCGATACCATTTGGACCAACAATGGCAATGGCATCCATCTTCTTAACATCCAGGGAAATAGGCTCTGAGAGAATCTCGTCGTCATAACCAATAGCAGCATTCCTAACTGTCAAGACCACATTCCCAGAGACCTTATCCGCATGAAAAGTCATATTAGCCGACTTCTGGCCCTCCGTTGGCTTATCCAGACGTTCCATTTTCTCTAGCTGTTTGCGACGGGCTTGAGCACGCTTAGTCGTAGAGGCACGAACAATATTACGATTAACAAAGTCCTCTAACTTAGCAATTTCCTTTTGTTGTTTTTCGAAGTTCTTTGCTTCAGTGGCCAACTTTTCAGCCTTAAGGTCCATGAATTTTGAATAGTTTCCGACATAACGATCTAAACTATGTTTGGTCAAATCCAGGGTTACTGTCGCTACCTTATCCAAAAAATAACGGTCGTGACTGACAATGATTAGAGCTCCCTGATAATTGACCAGGTGATTCTCCAACCAGGCAATGGTTTCGATATCCAAGTGGTTAGTCGGTTCGTCTAATATCAAAAGCTCAGGCTTCTCAAGCAGCATTTTTGCTAAAACTAAGCGCGTGTTTTGCCCTCCAGAAAGAGCTGAAATGGGCATCTCCCACATGCTTTCATCAAACTTAAACCCATTGAGAATGGCTCTGATATCAGATTCATAGGTAAAACCACCTCGCTGTCTGAAATCCTCAGAAAGGCAATCGTAGTCAGTCATTAACTTGTCCAAGTCTGACCCAGTCAACTCACCCATCCTCATTTCCATGTCACGAAGGCGTTTTTCGTCTGCACAAAGAGCTGCAAAAACATTTAACATTTCCGCATAGATGGTATTGCTAGACTCAAAGCGACTATCCTGAGCTAAGTAAGACAGGTTCAAATCACGTTTTGTGTTGATTTCACCACTTGTCGGCGCTTCCTCTCCAACCAAGATTTTCAATAGGGTTGATTTCCCAGCACCGTTACGTCCAACAAGAGCAATGCGATCGCGTTCATCTACCTGAATATTAATATTATCAAAGAGCACATCCCCTGAGAAAGAGCGCTCAATCTTGTTTCCTTGTAAAATAATCATAACGTTTCAATTATACCAAAAAAGCCAAGCTCCCGCTTAGGCTTTCTGACTTTCTTTTAAAATGCTCGCTACCTTAGTATTAATCAAATCGATAGCAACAGTATTTGTGACACCTTCAGGAATCACCACATCTGCGTAGCGTTTCGTAGGTTCGATAAACTGGTGGTACATAGGTTTAACCACACTGATATATTGCTCAATGATACTATCCAAGCCACGGCCACGCTCTTCCATATCACGCTTGATACGACGGATAATACGAATATCATCATCAGTATCTACAAAAAGCTTGATGTCCATCAAATCACGCAAGCGTTTATCCTCAAGTACCAAAATCCCTTCAACAATGAAAACATCCTGTGGCTCTTGACGATAATTCTTTTCACTACGAGTGTGTTGGGTGTAGTCATAAATCGGAATATCCACTGGACGCCCAGCAACCAGCTCATTGATGTGTTCAATCATAAGATCTGTATCGAAGGCAAAGGGATGGTCGTAGTTAGTTGACACACGCTCTTCAAAAGTCAAATGTGACTGATCCTTATAATAAGAATCATGCTCAATCATGGCAATTTTTTCATCTGGAAAATTTGATAGAATGGCACGAGAAACACTGGTCTTACCCCCACCAGAGCCACCCGTAACCCCAATAATAATCGGTTTTTTAGGCATGGTAAATTCCTATCTAATATAGTCTTTCCTATCTATTCTACACTAAATCATGATATAATAAAAGTAAATCCATATAGAAAATGAGACTTTTATGTTTAAAAACTTTCCCGAACAATGGCAAGACCTCCTTAAAGAAAAAGGAATTACCACAGAGACTGCCATTCAAAAAGAACTCTTTGCACCAATTACTGAAGGAGACAATGTCCTAGGTATCAGTCCTACAGGAACAGGTAAGACTCTAGCCTACCTTCTCCCACTACTCCTCTCACTCAAGCCAAAAAAATCTCAGCAATTGCTTATTCTAGCACCTAATTCAGAGCTTTCTGGGCAGATTTTTGACGTGACTAAACAGTGGGCTGAGCCACTAGGACTCACTGCCCAACTCTTCCTTTCTGGCTCTAGTCAAAAACGACAAATTGAACGCTTGAAGAAAGGACCAGAAATTCTCATCGGAACACCTGGCCGTGTCTTTGAGCTGATTAAACTCAAAAAGATCAAGATGATGAATGTCAACACCATCGTCCTCGATGAATTTGATGAGCTTCTCAGTGATAGCCAATACCACTTTGTAACCAAAATCAGCCACCATGTTCCTCGTGACCATCAAATGATTTATATTTCAGCAACCAACAAAATTGATGATCAAGATCTTGTCGAAAATACCATCGTTTATGACCTATCTGATCAAGAACTTGACACTATCAAACATTATTATATCAGTGTTGATAAACGCAACCGTGTCGAACTTCTCCGTAAGTTCTCCAATATCCCTGACTTCCGTGGCCTTGTCTTTTTTAACAGTCTATCTGACCTTGGGGCTACTGAAGAACGCCTCCAATTTAACGGGTCTTCAGCGGTATCATTAGCTAGTGACATCAACGTCAAATTCCGTAAAGTTATCTTGGAAAAATTCAAGAATCATGTGATTTCACTCTTACTAGGTACTGACCTCTTGGCACGCGGCATCGATATTGAAAATCTAGAGGTAGTCATTAACTTCGATATTCCTCGAGATCGAGAAGCCTATACTCACCGTGCAGGACGTACTGGTCGCATGGGAAATGAAGGTAGCGTCATTAGCTTTGTAACCCATCCAGAAGACCTCAAAAAACTTAAAAAATTCGCTAAAGTTTCAGAACTGGTTCTTAAAAATCAAGAACTTCACGAAAAATAAGGCACGACAAAAGCACTTCAGTTTACTCTGAAGTGCTTTTAACATATACAGACTAGGCTTTTTTACCAAAGTCCTCAATCATTTGTTCCATTTCCTCACGACTTGGAGTTGTTGACATATAGAGGAAATCACCTTGCAACTCTACAAAAGCTGCAGGCATGATTTTCTTAACTTTAAATTGTTCACGATACTTATCAAAAAGTTCTTCTTCTGAATAAGCATAGTGAGAGTTTGCACGACGTGAAGTCGCCAAACAGTAAAGTGGCTCAAACTGAGAAGCTGGGAATGGTTCGCCAGCAACGATATCCGCATACCCCTTGTACAAATCGAAAGAGTGAGCATGGTTATACACATCGATTGTGAAACCACCTGCTGGACGGTTGTTATATTCAATAGCAATATAATCATCACCATCACGGAAGAACTCAATATGGAAGAAACGTTCCTTCATACCAAATTCTTTGACAATTGCCTCATCATACTTACGTAACTTAGAATCCATATCCTTAAGAACATAGTAAGAATTATCCATCTGGTAAATCATCAAGTCAAGTGGTGTGTGGGCATAATCAAAAGTTATCGAGAAGACAATATTACTATCATGATCAATCAAACCATCGAAAGTACAGATTTCGCTTGAAGTTACAAATTTTTCAAAAAAATAAACTGTTTCATGATCCGACTCAGACTCAAAGTGATTGATATCATCTTCTGTTTCAAGTTTGAAGGTTGCAAGTGCACCAACCCCATTATCTGGCTTAGCAATCATTGGAAGACCGATTTCTTTTACAGATTTATCCACATCTTCATTAGTTTTAATGACAGCACCAGGTACAACTGGAACTCCTGATTTTTGGAAGAGTTGTTTCATTTCAGACTTTAATTTAGTCTTCTTAAGATCTTCTGTCTTAGCACCAAAAGCATTGAACTGTTCACGAAGAGCAGCATCCAACTCCAACCAGTATTCGTTATGAGATTCGATACGGTCGATTGGGCAATGTTTGTAGAAAAGAAAGGCTACGGCACGCTTAACTTCATCCAAGTTTTCCAAATTATCAACACGGAAACACTCGGTCAAAGCCTCTTTCAAAGGTTGATCTAACTGTTCATAAGGATCTTGACTGATACCAAGAACAGTGATGCCCTTATTAGCAAGTTCAACTGTAAACTGTTGGAAGTTTTGTGGATAGTATCGTGAAATAACAAAATAATTCATTAGTAATTCCTCTTTTATAGTTATATAGACAGGATAGACAAAGAAATTATAGGTTCATATTGTCAAGGAAATAAGGCATTTGTTTACACCACTATTCCCAATCGTGAGCGACATCATGCCTCACTCAGAGAACCAAGCTGGAATATTCTTTTGTTCAAAGGCTTCCTTAAGTTTATACTAAGAAGGGAGACCATCTTATTCCCAAAGCACCAAGAACCTGTACATACGATGATCTCAGCTTGACGGTAACGGTCGATAAACCAACCATCATTTTGGTTCCAGATATAATCTGATGGGGAATTTTGGTAAATAGCTTCGTCCCCTCCAAACTCACCCACAAAGAAACGAGCATCGTAGACACCACTAAGGGCTACTACTTTATTGAAAACATCAGGGTGTTGCAAGAAGAAATTAAGCGCATGGTATGCCCCCATTGAACAACCTGTTGTCATCATTGGATCAAACCAACCAGTTTTGTGTTTGATAAATGGAATAGCTTCTTCAATAACATAACGTTCATAGCACGGTGCATTCAGCACGATTGTGTGGGGTTTTCCAATCATAAAGGCAGCTTTCATTATCCACACTTTAAAGCGTTAAGAATTGTACGCGTCCTTCTTCGATAAAACGTGCACAAGCATTAATCATACCAAGTCATAGTATTCGTTATGGCTACCACCTGATGAGGCAAAAACCACATCAGGGATACCAGCATGCCCGTAACGGTTAACATAGATTTCATGATTGACTTGACAACTCCAGTGGCTAAGATATTCGATATTCATATTTATATTACTTTTCCTAAATTAAAATAATTTGCGTTAATAAAGACTAGTCCCACTTTTCAGCGAAAAAGCGAAGACAGTCTGATAAATTCTCGGCCCAAAGCTTCCTCATTGTGTTCAGCACCAGATTGAATGTGAATCTTGATATTTTCCAAATCAACCCCACGAGCTATCAAATCATGGTAATAGCTCAATGAAGAGTCAATGTAAGCCTGCTTAATGTTACCAGCCATCAAGGTCTATCAGCTTCCTCAGTACCTACATAAACATAAACACGTTGATCTGCGTCTAATTTTTGACGCGACATGTAACGATCAAAGGCATCTTGATACAACCAGTTAGCTGAAGAAAATACCCGAAGACAACCAATCTGCTCCTTATAATCAAGCCCCATAAACTGTGTGATATTACCACCAAGGGATGAACCAATCATGGTTGTATGCTGACGGTCTGAGAGAGTACGATACTCCTTATCAATAAAGGGTTTAACCACATCCATGACAAACTCCGTATAATCTATTCCCTTGGCTCCTAACTGAACACCAGGGATATTAGATTCTTGGTACTTCTACGCAGAATACTCATTCATACGGCCAGGACCATCATTATCGATGGCCACAACAATCATGCGCGAAATATCAGGATTACGCTTGATTGTTGGGATAATCTTCCAAGAATAGCCAGAAAATAACTCCTTACTATAAAGAACATTCTGACCATCATGGAAATACACGACAGGGTAAGAACGATCTGTATCCGTTTCATAGTTCTTAGGTATAAGAACACGCACACGAAGAAGTTTACCAGTGTATGGCACCTCTAACTCATGGGTCTTCATAACCAAGTAAAAATAAGATTTACTAATTATCAGAAAACTATCTATATTAGAAATTTAGTTCTATTATGCCATATTTTAAAAGAAAAAGAGTCCCTATAATTGGGACTCTTTACACTTTTTTAATGATTGAATAGCTAAACACTCAGTAGTCTGAAATATCAAATACTGTTGATTTCACACGAGTCATAGCTTCGATAGAGTACTTCACACCCTGAGTTCCGGCACCAGATCCTTTAACACCAAGGAATGGGAAGTTATCTGTACCACGTTGTGTTTTGTTGTTGATGTGAACTGTACCAACTTCAAGTTGCTCAGCAATTGCAAATGCACGTGGGTAGTCTTGTGTGAAGACAGCACCTTGAAGTCCAAATTCAGATTCGTTAGAAATCTTGATTGCTTCTTCAACTGAAGATACACGGATGAATGGCAACACTGGACCAAATGGCTCTTCCCAAGCAAGACGCATGTCAGTAGTTACATGGTCAAAGACAGCTGGGTAGATAAGGTTTCCTTCACGTTTCAATTCAGTTTTAGCAGTAGCACCTTGCTCAACTGCGTCATCAATTAAACCTTGAACAAAATCAGCAGCTTTCGTATCGATAAGTGGTGTAACACTTGCACTTTCTTCAGGCATACCAACAGTGATATTACCGACCAAAGCTGTTACTTTTTCTACCAATTCATCTGCAACACTATCCATTACAAGAACACGTTTGATAGCCGTACAACGTTGTCCTGAATAGTCAAAGGCACCAGCCACAATGTTTTTAGCAGTCAAGTCAAGATCAGCATCTTCAAGAACGATAGCAGCATCTTTACCACCAAGTTCAAGCATTACTGGACGCATTGCTGCCAAACGACCGATATTTTCACCGACTGGAGTCGAACCTGTAAAGTTGATAAAGTCAACTGCTTTGTGTTCAACGATGTAGTCACCAATAACTGAACCACGTCCTGTGATAGAGTTCAAGACACCAGCAGGGATACCAGCTTCAACAAACGCTTCTACCAAAAGAAGCCCTGAGATAGAACCTTGTGTTGGTGGTTTGAAGGCAACAACGTCACCAGCAATCAAGGCAGGAGCAATTTTAGAACCAGCCAAGTTTACTGGGTAGTTAAATGGTGAGATAGCAAGGACAAGACCTACTGGTTCCCGACGAACAACAGCAATTTTTTTCTTGCTACCAGCGTCAAATGCACCACCTTCAAGTACTTCACCTTCTAAACGCAAACCTTCTTCAGCTGCATAGTGGATGATTTCAGCAGTACGAACAACTTCACCGATTGCAGATTTCAAACCTTTAGAGATTTCTTTAGAAAGAACTTGACCGATTTTTTCTGCATCACGTTCCAAGATATCTGCTGCTTTATGAAGGTAAGCTGCACGTTCAGCATATGAAAGTGCGCGCCATGCTGGAAATGCTGCTTTAGCTGCTGCGTAGACTTCGTCTACTTCAGCTTGGCTCATCGCCGGAACTGATCCAAGTTCCTCACCGTTTGCAGGTGCGTAGATAGTAATTTTGTTTTCAGATGTTTTCCACTCACCATTGACATAGTTTTTGTATTGTTTAGCCAAGATAGTAACTCCTTTTATCTATTATAAGACCTATTTTATCATTTTTTTAGAAATAATCCAAGATTTAAACGGGTAGTGTAAAATAAGTTGTGTAAACACAAAAAGGAATAAATCCGTTATAGTAGAGTTGCAAAACATTACTAGAAAGAGATTTATTCCTAT